>DAOUPV010000122.1 GCA_030625965.1 Clostridia bacterium | reverse complement strand
CCTAACCCACGCTCCACCCGACCTTTGTGAGGTTATGGCGCAAGTGGATCCATGTTATCTTAGGCGGCTGAGCTCAAAACCGTTGTGCGCCAAGCAAAGCTTGGCGTTTCTTGCAGGGTGAAAGTCCCTGTCGGGTAAGGTCTAACCAACCAACCGTACCGAGTGTTGCATCTGCCTAGGAGGCACTAGAGGAAGGAGGAAGGCTGGCCGAACGAAGCAGCTGAAGCGTACACAGGGAACCACGCAGGCCGCAAGGGAGACCGCACTCCCTGAAGTCTTGATACAGCCTCGTTACTGAGGATAAAGCAGGTGGCGATGGTGTAACGGTGCCATAAGCCAACACAGAGTGGGCACTTTGGTGAGCCCCCCGAGGGCCTGCCGGGGTCTACGAAGAGCGCGGCATGTGTGGAGAGAAGCGTCAGGAACTTGGGAGACCCTGGTGGTTCCTGGGCGCGTAAGGGATACGGATAATGAGCCACAGAAGGGGAAACCCGGAAACGGAAGTAGGCCGGACCCTAAGCGCAGAAAGCCAGGTAGGCTACCCCGCCCGAGAAGGAGAAGGGATGCCGAGGGCCGCCAGGGAGTCAGATCCGCCCATATTACTCTGAGACGGTAGGGCCGTTCACGTGGGGAAGGGGCGGACAGGGATACGCAGCCTGTAAAGGAAACACGGACCGGACATGAAGAATCGGAGACAAACCGTGCAAACCTCCCTGCAGGGGATAGCGAAAAAGGCGACGAAGCAGAAGAAGTACCGGTTTCGCAACCTCGCCGTAATGCTCAATGAAGAGATGCTGCTGGACAGCTGGCGCTTCATCCGCAAGGATGCGGCGCATGGCGTGGACCGGGTTAACGCTCGTGAGTATGAGCGAAACCTGGAAGAAAACGTCAGGAAGCTGGTAGAGCGGCTGAAGCGAGGGAGCTACCGGGCCAAACTGGTCAGACGGCAGTACATTCCCAAAGGGAAAGGGGGAAAGCGACCCTTGGGGATTCCGGCCACGGAAGACAAGCTGCTGCAACTGGCGGCCAAACGAATTCTGGAAGCGATCTACGAGTCGGACTTCCTGAAGTGCAGCTATGGATATAGGCCGAAGGTGGGTGCACGAGATGCCGTGCATAACCTGACGGTGAAGCTGCAGTTCGGGACGTACTGCTACGTGGTGGAAGCAGACATCAAGGGTTTCTTCGACCATGTGGACCATGACTGGATGGTGCGGATGCTCCAGGAACGTGTAGATGACCGGGTGTTTGTACGACTGATCAAGAAGTGGCTGAAGGCGGGAGTGTTGGAGGAGGATGGGAAGGTGGTACGCCCGGTGACGGGAACGCCGCAGGGTGGGGTCATCTCGCCGATCCTGGCCAACATCTACCTGCACTATGTGCTCGATCTGTGGTTTCAGAAGGTTGTAAAGAAACAGTGCCGAGGTGAAGCCTGCCTGATCCGATACGCGGATGATTTCGTGGCTGCGTTCGAGTTTCAGGAGGACGCTGAACAGTTCTACCGGCAACTTCCGGAACGGCTGGAGAAGTTCGGGCTGGAACTATCAGCGGCGAAGACGCGGGTGATCCCGTTTGACCGTGACACTCCGTCGGATGGGAGACGGTTCGAGTTCCTGGGCTTCGAGTTCTACTGGGGAAAGGACCGGAAGGGAAAGCCGCACCTGAAGCGCCGTACGGCGCGGAATCGACTGTGGGCTTCTCTATTGCGTTTCGCCCAATGGTGTCGAGAGGCCCGGAACCTTGAGCTGCGCGAGCTTTTCCGGAAGGTCAATGCCAAACTCCGTGGGTACTATAACTACTACGGGGTGGTGGGCAACTATGAAAGCCTGGAAAAGTTTTTCCGGCATGCGCTACGGCTCCTGTTCAAATGGCTCAATCGGCGAAGTCAACGGAGGAGCTATAACTGGCCAGGATTTGTTGCACTCCTGAAGCACTACCGGCTTGAGAAACCACGGATTGTATGGCCACCAAAGACCAGATACACTTCTTCTGGATAGTTTGTCTGATTGCGGAAACGAGTATCTCTGAAGAGCCCGGTGCGGTAATTCCGCAAGCCGGGATCTATGCGGGGGCTGTTGGGTAACTGGCAGTCCTACCGTGATAGGCAGCATCCTATGGTAAGAAAAGACAGAATGGGAATGAAAGAAAAACGCTATTGGTTCAATCTAATGGTCTTTTTCCTGATTGTATCAGGTATGGCAATTGTTTTTGTTATCGCATTAGCATCTTACAACAGCACAAAAGGATACCTGCATCCTCAGCGACAACAACGATTGGAAGACGACACACCAGAAAAATATGGGATTGCGTATGAGAACGTACGATTGGTTACTAGTGATGGGATTGAGTTAGCGGCTTGGTACACACCTTCGGAGAATGGGGCTTTAATCCTGGTTGCCCATGGTCATTCGGATATGCGGTCTCCAATGCTTTACGCGATGTATGCACAAAATGGCTATGGAGTACTCGCTTGGGATTTTCGAGCGCATGGTGAAAGTGGTGGTGAACTTAGCACATTAGGATATTATGAAGCATTAGATGTGGAGGCTGCTTTGGAGTACGGATTACGGCAAGCGAACGTAGAGCATATTGGAGCCTGGGGTGGGTCAATGGGAGGAGTTGCAGTGCTAGAGACTGCCTCACGTCGGGATGAGATTGAGGTTGTTGTGATAGATAGCGCCTTTGCAACGTTGGAAGATGAACTGAAATGGGTGGTTACAAGCAATATATTTCTACCATTCATTCGGTTCTTTGCTGAAAAGGAGACAGGTGTAAAAATGGAGATGTTGCGTCCAGTTGATCGGATAAAAGCGATAAGTCCTCGACCAATCATGATCATTCATGGTGAAGGGGATAATGTGATACCGGTGGATTCGGCACAAAAATTATATGAAGTGGCTGGAAATCCTCGATATTTGTGGACTGAAGCTGGGGTGAATCATGCTGGAATGTATAGCATGTACCCAGAGATGTACGAGGAGCGAGTAGTAAATTTTTTCGATGTGTATCTATTGCAAATTCATGAGTAAGCAGTGCTGCCTAACCCCCGCTCCTGTGCTGGCTACTTATCCAATCCGCCAGGTGTCCTGGGAGTTGAAACTAGGACGTTAGCGTTAGGACCTCTTTCAGCAAGTAACCTGCTTGGTATTGATCGAACTCAATGAATAACAAGCAATCCGATATATAGAATTTCAAAACCACTGACTCAGATGTTGTCCAGCCATACCGACATCCCGTAAGTTGCTAAAGAATCTCGGCGACAGTTGGCATAGATACCGGCCACTTATCTAATTCATGAAGGGTCTTTATTTCAGTGTTTAAGAAGGTGACAAACTGTTGAATGAATTCAACCCCTCTAGAGGGGTATCGTTCGAATTTCTTCTTCAGAGCCTCAAGACATATACAGTAAAGGGTGAAAGGATCTGCCGCTGATAACCTATCTTTGAAAGTGCTACGATCGAGTTCCCAATTAGCACGTCTCTCAGCGAAAACAATCTCAGTCTCCACAGCCAGCAACATAGGGATAGAAGATGTTCCGATGAGCACTAAAATCGGAGCCGGAGACGTTAGAAAACATACTGTTAACATCTCTTCTGACTCGATACGTAGATCACCACCGAAGGTAAACGCTTCAACTTTCTTGCCTTTACGATCTTGAAGGATCACGTGTCCTGCACATGCTCGATACTGGTCTTTCCCTGGCCAAGGATGGTGTACTCTGAGAAACTCAGTGCCTCTATGATCTGATGCAACAATGATGGATAGTTTTTCTGGGTCAAAATGCTTCCTGGTGGGAATAGAACGCAATAAGACATCAAGTCGTGGGTGACCCGGGGAATCTAAATGCTCTCGGGAGTGGAAATAATATCCGTAGTATCTTTCCATAAGATTACCTTGATCGTGTATATTCAATGCTTGATTCCCTCCAACCCCGAAATATTATTATTCGGGATCAAATTCAGGGACATTGTACAACCAGAGAGGGGAATTACAGACCCATCGCATACTGGACGGTTCATATCCGCGAAGTCGATGGTTCGAGTCCATTCACACCCACCTATTTATCCACCACAGGTAGAAGGTGATGGTTATGTGTTTGGCTTACATCCGTGCACCTCACTCAGAACCCCCGAATGGGGTTACACGCACATGTCAATCCTCATGGCTCAAAAATGTGGCGCCATGTGGATCTCGTTGTGTCGTTCATGGGCTTCAACCATTTGTGGTAAGAAGGGATGAAGAGGTTTCGCACATAAATATCCGCTGACTTCCCAGATGCGTACCAGCACTGCAATCACATCAGGTCCATAGATCAGACGGCGGCCACGTTTCTTGTTCCTTGGGCTCCTGGGTAGACCGTTTCGGAGCAGATGGATGGCATACTTGCGGTTGAATCGCGTGGAAGCCACAAATTCGTTCAGGATTTGGTTCTTCTCAGTTTTGCTCGCTTTCAGATATCTGGGTCGGATGGCTTTTAGCAATTCTCTTTTACATTGTTTTGTCATCGAGACCTTCCCCGGCTTATTTTGATGTGTTGGGGTAGATTCTCAATGAG
>DAOUPV010000115.1 GCA_030625965.1 Clostridia bacterium | reverse complement strand
TATTTCGGTTACCCGACGCTGTTGGATGGTGCGGAGACTGCTCCGCCGGAAGATGTGGGTGGATTGGCTGGATTTTATAACTTTCTAGAAGTATATTACAATGAGACGCATCCGGAACATCGGGAAATAAGGGAGTGGGCCAAAGAACAAAGGTTCAGGGAATATGATCCAGAGAAAATCAATAATCTTCTGAAGACGCGCAAATATAAGAAGACGGAATGGGACAGAATCAACCACAAGGGATTTAAGGTTATTACGGACAAGTACCGCAAGTAAGCTAGGAAGAACTGTAATAGGAATCAAGAAAGAGGGATACGATGGATAACAATGATATTTTAGTAAGATTGAGATATGCACTGGAGTTTAAGGACAAGGATATAGTCGAAATCCTGCAATTGGGTGATATCAAGATGAACAGAGATGAGGTCGCTAAGCTTATGACCAAAACTCCGATCAGTGATGAAGATGAAGTTATGGCTCACGATACCGATGAGCATATCCATTGCACGAACTTCATGCTGGAATCGTTCCTGAATGGACTCATCATCTGGAAGAGGGGTAAGCAGGAATTAAAACCGGGGCAAAAGCCCAGACCCACGCATATTCTGAAAGAAGGTCAAAGTTCTACCAATGCGATGCTTAAGAAAGTGAAGATAGCCCTTGCGCTTTCGAGTGACGATGTGATGGATATATTCAATAAGGCGGGCATCAAGATGAGCAAAGGCGAACTCAGTGCATTCTTCCGCAACCCGGATCACAAGCATTACCGGGTATGCCTCGACAAGTATGCCAGGAATTTCCTGAAAGGATTGGCCTTGACCTATCGCAAGGAGAGCTAAATCATTTGTCATAAGAATAGGCTGACAACGGGTTGAAAACGTTAACAAGGAACTTGGTGGAAAAGCCAGGTAAATGGATATATGGACTATGGGGACTAAGAACTGTGATCAACAGGGATTGGTCCTTTTAATATGCCGTAAAGCACGGCCCTGCAAGAAAATCGATATGCAATAAAAAAACTACAAAATCTGGAAGAAAGTGTAGATTTTCGTTGCATGAACATTATAATTAGTGCTGAAAGTATATTATTTACTGCAAAAGGCATGCCGAGCAGGATAAACCAGAATAAAGAAAATGGTGATTATCGGTTGGTAAATGCTTGCGGGACTATCTTAGTGAAGCCGGAACGGAGGATTTCATGTGGCATGTATTGGTGGCATTGTGTATTTTTTCGGTAGTAATAAAGAGTCCAGTTGTTAAGGGCTATTTCGGAGAGCTCTTTGTCCGCATGTGGTTGAGTAGGTTGGACAAAGAAAAGTACACCGTGGTGAACGATATCATGATTCCTACGAATGATGGAGGTACCACCCAGATCGACCATATTGTGGTATCCAATTTCGGGATCTTTGTAATTGAAACCAAGAATTACAAGGGATGGATATTTGGGAATGAGCATAACAAGTACTGGACCCAGGTCATCTACCGGAATAAGAATAAATTCTATAACCCGGTTTTGCAGAACAAGGGACATGTGAAAGCACTGAAGAATCTGTTGGAGAGCAAGCCTGACTTGAACTACATTCCGATAGTAGGATTTACCTCCAGGGCGGATTTCAAGAAGCTGGAAGTCGAATCTCATGTGGTTTATAGTATGCGTCTGGTCAGAACCATCAGGAAGTATACTGAGGCAACTATTTCGTCTGCTGAATTGAAAGAAATCGTTGGAATCATCCAGGAGGCCAACAATACGGACAAGGCTGCCAGAAAAGAACATATAAACTACGTGAAAGAAAAGAGTGCTGCCAAGATTAAGAGTGAGCCACAGCTTTGCCCGCTGTGCGGGAGTCCTCTTGTCAAGAAAAAAGGCAAGTATGGCTGGTTCGAAGGATGTAGCAAATATCCAGAATGCAGGTATATCCAAAAGAAGAAAGCACCTAAAGTGAATGCAAATCAAGATCAGACCAATTCTGATACGGAAGAGGTGTCTTAGCAATACAAATGTTGTAGGTCGCGTCACAGAATAAACTGGCCTGATGAGTCTACTGACCGAAATGGTCAGTAGATTTTTTCAGTTGTGAACACTATACTAAGGATAATGATGGTATTTTTTATGTAAAGAAACCAGTTTAGTAGATTTGGAGGTTGATCCAGTTGACACCTGATACAAAGCGAAATAATGAATATGTTTTCAGCAGATGGGAGAAGCTCAAACATCTGAAGAGTCTGGAAACAGACTGGGATATGATTTATACCTCCAACCCTGATCTGAGTCCATACCAGTCTTTTGCATTCAACCGGGCAATAATGGGTGTTTCACGATTGAGTCCTAGACGATACAATCGTTCTCCTAGGTTTTTTGTGTTCTATGGTATTAAAGGAGAGGTACGGTTGATTGCCCCTCTTTTTGTACGTGGAGGTCGAAGTGTTAAAACTGTCACTCTTATAACAGACCACATGCCTGCGGGATGCTCCGACCTAATTTATCCCCCTGACTTGACCCAGCAGGAATTCGATACAGCACTTACCCTGATTGGTAGGGATCTGAATGATCCCGTTTTTATATTCAGAAAGGTCAACCAGAGCAGTCAGTTGAATCGTTACATACGGCAGGGTGCATTAGACTTAAATCAGTCAAGCAAACAAATCTGTGTTGAAATTTCAATTCATGAGTCCTACAACAAATATTGGAATAGTTTAAGGAAAAGTGCTCGTGATAATATTACAACCAGTCATAATAGGCTGGCAAAGGATGGACATACCTGCGAAGTGAAACTTCTTCAGGGAGATAAACTGTCTCGAGGTACTATAAGGACGATTATGGACATCTATTTAAAACGTCGATTCGAATGTGAGTATGAAGGCGTACGCAGCATGATGCTGGGATTTTCCAAACGTTACTTGAATCCGGTTACCCGAGCCTTAAGGCATTCTAACAATTCTTTTTGCGCTATTCTGGATGTGGATGGCATGTTAGCAGCTTTCTGTGCGGGTTTCGAACGATCTCGCGGACGCATCGTACTCTCTTTTTTGGCTATAGACAGTAACTGGGGACGCTATAGTCCTGGGGGTCTCCTGATTACAGAAACCATGAAACAACTGATTGCACAGCAAAATCACACGACGTTGGATTTGACTCGTGGCGATGAGGCGTACAAGTTTCGGTATGGTGGGAAGGAATATTTCAATTACGATTATGAATTCAGAATTGGGGAATAAACGAAAAGAAAAAATTATCATTTTCGGCGGAGGTGCGGCCAGTTTATTTCTTATGAGGCGTTTGAGCCGCCAAAGCTGGTATGTCGTAATGGTTACTTTCCAGTATGAATTTGCTAGCCACTCTGGATATGGCGAGAAATACTTGGTTTCCGAGGAAAATCCCTTGACCGATGTAGTCGAGCTTATTCTCCAAAAGCACGGGACAGGTGTCAGAGCACTGGCAACAGATGAATATTTTCTGAACCAGGTGCTCAAATATATGCCCATGTTAAAGGAACAGTTTGACTGGATTCTACCCGAAAGCGAAACGGCCATCAAGTTATTGCGTAAGAAGACTGCCTATGAGGTATGCCGGGCGTGCAACATCCCAGTGCCACCGGTATATGCGCTATCTGAACTGCTGGCATCGGACCGACCGGAGGTATACCCCCTGGTCGGAAAGCGGGACGCGTATATAGAACGAACCCAGGAAGCAGGACTACCCAAATGCCATATCATACGAGACCAGGGAGAACTTGCGGAATATGCCGAGGCATACGAAAAAGTTACTGAGGATATTCTGTTGCAGGAAAAGCTGGACGAATCTTTTCGCCCGGTGAGTGTTGGGGGATTCTATCTCGATGGAAAAGAACGGTGTTCGATCGTCGTAGAACAGTTGCGACAGTACCCACTCGGTGTGTCCTGCTTCGTCAGGGAAGCTGAGGAATGCCCCTGGAAGGAAAAGGTACGCGGCCATATTGAGCGCTTCGTCAGCGAGACTCGGTACACAGGGTTTCTGGAAATGGAATTCCGTACGAATGGTGACGAGGTATGGCTACTGGATCTCAATCCAAGACTCTGGAAATGGATGAAGATTCTGAGCGTCAAGTACCCGGGGTTTCCCCACCAGCTGTTCAAGGACGGTCCGATGAAAAGGCAAGGGAAACGGGCCGTATGGGCGGATCCGTTGAAGGACCTGCAGGGCATGCGTAGGGGCGTCGGATCGCCACGGGGACTGGCGCAGTATTCTCCGAACATGGCCATGTATATGATTGATTTTAGGGACTGGGGTCCCTACACATTTTTATTGCACAAAGAAAAGGGAGAGTAGGATAGAGTCATATGGACCGCAAATGGATTAAGAAAGAGATAAGATATATGGGTGCACGGACGGCTGCCCTTGTCCTGAATGAGCGTCAGTTTCTGAGTATGAAGGGCTATATCCAGACCGGAAAATGGCCGGATCTGGACAACCCCCGTCACATCAATGACAAGATGCGCTGGCTGATGCTTAACTACCGGGATGAGCGGCTGCATCAGTTCGCTGACAAATACGTGGTAAGGGATTACGTCCAAGAGAGAATTGGAGAGGAGTACCTGACCGAAATGCACGGAGTGTTTAAGAGTGTCGAAGAGATCGACTTCGAATCACTCCCGGATCAGTATGTCCTGAAGACGAATCATGGATCAGGTTGGAATATCGTCTGTTTGGATAAGGATGAATTCGATGTTGGGCAGGCGAAACGTCAGCTTTCCAAATGGATGAGACGTGACTATTGGGCCCATACCCGCGAGTGGGCCTATAAGGGGATCCCGCGCCTGATCTTGTGGGAACAGTTTCTCAAAGACCCGGCGCAAGGAGGACTGCCCAGGGACTATAAGCTCCACTGCTTTTCAGGAACACCGAAATTCATTCAGGTATTTGAGGATATGGACACGGAGCTGAAGAGGAATATCTATGACTGCGACTGGAATCCATCACCCATTACCGAAGGGCTCCCTGAGTGCCGCAGGTCTATCGAAAAGCCGAAAAAATTGGACGAGATGTTGTGGGTGGCCAAGAGGCTCTCGGAAGGGCTTCCGTACGTGCGGGTTGACTTGTATTATGTAGGGGAGCGTATTTATTTCGGAGAAATGACCCTCAACCATGATGCTGCGGGTTCTAGGTACGAGACGGAGGAGATGGG
>DAOUPV010000126.1 GCA_030625965.1 Clostridia bacterium | reverse complement strand
CAATCACACTGGAAATTGGTCACCATCTGGATTACGCTATGCAGCACATTGAAGGTGGCCCCGGCCGGCAGGATGACTCGCCTCCAGATAAGGGGTTCCGATTCCAATAGTTCGATCTTCACTATATATGATTTCATATTTCTCTCCCTATCCCGAATTAGCATGGGTGCACACCCGTCGCGGGGCAGCCTCATTGCATTCCGTAGCAGCATATCGAAATGCCGTTCGCTTCTCTATCCATAGTAACATAACGCATACGCCCTCAGAACGATATAACCCTATAGAATCTGGTTATCCTCTTCGTACCTCCCTCAGTTCTAATATATTGCAGAATTACTCACTTCTCCTTTGAGTATAGTGTTCAAGCAATGTAAAATGTATTCTTAGGTATCTTTTCTCAAAATCTCTAAATATTCTTCATATGAAAAAACCCTATTTCTTTTAGAGCTGTCTTTTTGACCTAAGATACCCAATATTACAAGATGTTTCACCGCATTCGAAACCGCATTAAAAGAAATTCCTAATTCCCCACTAGTTTTCTTAATATCTATAATCGGATTTCTTTCAAGATATTCCAAAACTCTTCTTACAGTTTTAGAAGCTCTCCCAATTCCTTCTATGGCCTTAAAACTCTTGTCATGTAATTTTTCTAATTCTTGTATCGTTTTAATTGCATCTTCACTGGACTCATAAACAGCCAAAAGGAAGAATTTTATCCACTGTTCATAATTACCTTTTGTTCTAACCTCCATTAAGCGGTCATAGTACTCAATCCGATTCCTTTTTAGAAAATATGAGATGTACAAAGTCTCATGACTCAATACTTTTCTTTCCATCAAAAAAAGAGCAATCAACTGTCTACCAATTCTCCCATTGCCATCCAAAAAAGGATGGATGGTTTCAAACTGATAATGTACCAATCCAATCTTAATCAATAAATCAATATCGTCTTCTTTATTGATGAATTTTTCAAGATCAGATATAGATTCCATCATGTCTTCAATATTGGGCGGAACATACTTTGCGTCCCTCAAAGTACTCCCTTGCGGTCCTATCCAGTTTTGACTGTGTCTAAACTCACCAGGACTCTTTTCGCTTCCTCTTACGTCATTAATCAAAACTTCATGGATTTCTTTAAGCAGTCGGCTTGATATTGGTAAATCGTTAAGCCGTTTTTTCGCATACTTGGATGCCTTAATATAGTTGATAACATCTGAGACATGGCGGTTGGTGTTAGTTTCAATTTCTGGATCTAGAATATCATCAAGAGTCGCCTGAGTTCCCTCTATCTGAGAGGATAATAGGGCCTCTTTTCGCACATACATTGATACAAACAAATCTATGTCCGGGACCTGACTTGAAATACCCTCTAGAATACCAAGGCTTCTATTCGCCTTAGCCAATATTTGAATAATTTCACTATCATATTCAATCGGCGGATCAGGTGGCAATGGTTTTGGTGAAAATGATTTATATTGAAGTTCTCCTGATAAGTTGATTCTATATTTCCCAGCTCTATTCATGTATTATCGGCTCCTTACGCTAAAACGAATTACTAAGTAATTATATCCCAATTATTTCATTTTGTACATTAATTTGAAATAAAATGCTTTTCTTAGTCTTTCTATTTCATTCTATACAGTTAAAAATAGTAACATACTCGGCTGGATTCACTTATTCCCTAAAAAACACCGTAACTGCTGATGCGTTGCTGATATCGGATTGTCCCAGCTCCTCGTCTAGGTTCACTATTGCCTCCAGATGTTTTCTCTGGTGTGCATAGAACAGACCGTACACAGTAGATATTCTATTGAATAGTTTCTCACTCGCGGAAATCACAAGACTACCACCATCCATATTAAATGTTCTTAAACCCGGTCTTCCGAATGATGACTCCTACCAGAAGGACAGAAACAATCACCATGACCACATTCAGTATCAGCCGGTAGTCGATCCGGTCGGGTTCGGGGGCCGTCTCCCTCATCTCAACAGCAGACAGGCTGCCGAATCCCTGCGCTTGGCCTTCAATCTGTTTCTTGAAGTCTTGAATATCATAGGAGACTCTCCCGGGATCCTCACTACCGAAAAGCAGTCTGTAGCGCTCACCATCCTGCTTCTCAAAGACCACCTTGTCCACATAGTAGCTGATATCCAGATCATAGAGGTCAATCGGTCTGTCATCCCGGTTAATGATCCGAATCATAATGGTGTCCGCGGTGATAGGGCTATCCTGAAAACGGTTCAGCTCAATCTCCGTATCCTGAAGCTCATGGTCGTCGAGCTTCAGCTGGTAGATCTCCCCATAACCGGCTTGCCGGAAATCCTCATCCGCCCCGTCCTTGTAGTATATGGCATACTCCCTGTTGAAGGCACCATTGGCGTTGATCAGGATGCTGTAGATCCTCAGGTGGTCTTTGTTATCGATGAGGACTATGGTATCCCCTTCCTCATCATAGCTTCGGAATCCCTTCTTCAGGCTGGCCTGATACTGCTCATGCACCAGATCCTTCTGGTCATACACCAGTGTTAAAGCCTCTACCGGGATATCCTCGATTTCCTTTAAGAACACCAGTCTATAGTATTCGTACTTGTATACCGCATCCAGCTTGATATGCAGCTTGTCCGCTTCTCCGGTCCTGTAGAGGTTGTCCTCCTTGATCAGGTGCCATTTCTGGTTATCGTATCCGCCGTAAACCTTGGCCCGCACCAGGAAATCTTCCTCCCCGACATCGAAGAGCAGCTCGTTCCCCTGGATATCCATCGTCTTGTCAGGCCATACGATTCTGAAGTCCATGTACTTATCATCGAACTTGGTGTAGGCGCTAATCCGCTCGGTATCGTATTCGGTCCGAGTCACCGTTTCCCTGGACAGGTATTCGTTATGAATGTAGTAGGGAACGAACTCGCCCGCGTCATCGACAATCCGCAGATCCGACAGATCCCGCTGGGCGTAACGGTAGGTCTCCGCGTCCAGGAAAAAGGACTGGTAAGCCTCATCGGTCTCACAGAAGACCTCTTTCTCATACTGCCAGCCGTCCAGTTCTTCCGCCGCATAGGCTGTCCCGTTCAGAGAGAGGAGCATTATTAGTAAGATAACGACCATTTTCTTTTTCATGTCCATCACTCCTCAACCTTCTCAATATTTCTACTGACTCTATCATACACATAGGATATGCCGATCAGGATCAGGCCGAAGCAGAAATAGGCGATGATCTTTCCACCGGTCTCTAGGAACGCCAAATCGGCTATAAACAGCTTGGCGGTCGAGAAGACCGCCAGGGCCAGCCCGGCCCGTCTTAGAATCACGAATCGCTTCCTGAAGCCGAGAGCGATGTACACCAGGGCCATCACCAGCAGGAATATGCTGATGATCAGATTGATGTTTCCCAGGTCGAACTGGCTCACCAGAAGGGACACACTAGCGCCCAGGAAGTATACGGCCATGGCCATAGGATAGATTTCCAGGCTGCTTCCGGTCTTCCGGATCAGCCTCACTGTCAGGTCCTTGATACTCCAGATCACGTAGACATTATAAAGGACCAGTATGGCAATCGGTATGATCCTTGAGGAGAGCTCCGCCGAAGGGGCCACCTGGAAGAAATTCATCAAGAAGCACAGCAGATCCACCAGCACGAACAGGGCTACCGCTATACCGGCGACCACCTTGTCTTTGATCCATTTTATGCGGCCGATCAAGAAGGCAAAGCCAGCCGTGACCAGCGCGAGGCATATGTAGTAATAAAAGGTATCGTAGGCCAAATATTTACCGAACCTGTCAAACAGTTCAGCGATCATCCGCAGGGCATATATCCAGGTGCTGATGATGGTGAAGTACTTGTAGCCATGCAACAGGCTGCCCTTCTTGGTATGTCTGAACATCTCGCTTGTCCCAAGCTTCCGGACGTAGAAGGAGAGCACCAGGATGAGACCCAGGGTAATCAGTGAATACTTCAGGATGAAGTGTTCCACCGGCCAGAAGGATATGAAATCTGTTAACACAAAATTTCCTACACACAAGCCGAGGATGACCCAGCCGGCCACTTCCATCTTCCCTACGCTCCGTCTGGTGGCGTAGTAGAGAAGCAGTACCGCTTCGATCAGCCATCCCAGAGAGGCCCATTCGATGCCAAACTGGAAGGGGATCATCAGGATACTGAAGGTTATGGCCGTCAGATAGAATAGTGCTTGGGCACTATGCTCTTGGGAAGCGTTCTTTTGGATCAGCTGCCCCAAGCCAATATATATGAGGGCGTATACCAGTGCGATCAGTCCGCGGAAATCGCCGTATTCGGCCATTTCGAACAGTCCATACACTAGGATGCAGTTGATCACGGTATTCAG
>DAOUPV010000145.1 GCA_030625965.1 Clostridia bacterium | reverse complement strand
ACGATCTTGACATATCCGGTGCATCGGCACAGGTTATTCCGAAGGGCTTCCCGGATCTCCTGTCTGGACGGTTTCTGTTTCTTATCCAGAAGGGCTTTGGCGCTGATAATCATACCCGGTGTGCAGTAACCGCACTGCACTGCCCCCATCTCAATGAAGGACTCCTGAAGCGGATGCAATTCTCCACCCGAAGCAATGCCCTCTATGGTAATTATTTCCTTACCCTCACATTTATGTGCCAACGTAGTACAAGCATTGACCGCCTCTCCATCGATAAGCACCTTGCAGGCCCCACAATCTCCTGTATTGCACCCGGATTTGGCTCCCGTCAAATCCAACATTTCACGTAATACATAGAGCAGTGTCCAATTCTTTTCCACTGCCACTTCATATCTTCTTCCATTGATATTCAAAACTAAGTTTTGCATAATACGACCTCATTCATCCTGACCAAGATTTCACTAAGACTGCACGTCATACCAACCTTTAGTCTTTATCATGTTGTATCCTTGTTCTAGGTACTTCGCTTCACCAAATTTAAGCAATGCAGCCGTCTGAGCCAATCGTTGCCCCACACTATATGATGCCTCAAGCCCCTTGGTATCCTGCATGGTACCTTCATAGGATCCATCTGGTGAGTACAGACAGGCACCACCCGGACTATGAAACGTCCCTCCGCAGGTGATGATGTCATTGGAATTATAGAAATTCTGGATGTTCATCAGTACCATTTCCTGCCCGCCGTTGCGGTTACCGCCCACTGCAATGGCCGCTCCCACTCTCCTTACGAAATGTCCCGGATAGACCAGATAGGTACAACGCAAACGGCTGATCAGCGCATTCAATACCGGCGTGTAATTCATTTCATATACCGGGCTACCGATGATGAATCCGTCCGCCTTCAGCATGGCGTCTAAAATCTCGGAAAAATCGTCTTTAAGAATGCACAGGGAACGTTTCCTGTAGCAGGCGTCACAATGCAGACAAGGAGATATGGTTTTCCCCCGCAAAGTAATCAATTGTGTCTCGACCTCAGGGTCGATAGAAGCCGCGCCCTCAAGAGCCCTGCTAACTGCTTCTGTAGTACCACTGCGTCCACGAAAACTGCCTGATATCCCAAGAATTCTAATTGTCATATTGTCCCCTCCAAAATTCTTCTTTATTTAATTCTATACTATCCTGCTAATTTATTCAGTCATCTCGGATAGAACTGTAACCCTTCAAATTTAAAATGTGGCTGCAAGATTTCTTGCAGCCACTGTTTAGCCTCTAATTTGTGTAGAACACAGAGTCCACAATATCGAATACGTTGATTTCTCCAGAGATCACCTGATCTTGGATGCTATAGATCTCGTTCATCGCTTCTTCACCCAGCTCTTCTTCAAACTGATAGAACGGAGCATAGTAGACTGTACCTTCAGCTGCGCCCATGTAATAAAATTTAGCCTCAAACTCGCCGGCTACAATCTTATCCATCAGACGGAGCATTCCGCGAGGATAGTCAGTAATTACGCTAGTCACGATGGTGTCCGGTGCGAGATAGTTTTTATCGATATTAATCCCGATAGCCTTGACGCCCTCAGTCTGAGCACCTTCCATAGCACCCCGTCCTGCTCCACCAGCATTGACAAATATTACATCATGGTCAGATTGTGCGAAAGTCGAAACCAATCCGGCAGCATTAGCCGCGTCATCCCAGTTTCCAACCCAGGCTTCGGCAACCTCGATATCTGGATTGATATACTTAGCACCTTCCTCAAGACCCAGCACACCGTCAATCAACTGTGGGAATTCCATACCACCCACATGGGCGATTTTGTTGGTTTCTGTCACATGGGCCGCCACTACTCCAGCCAGGAAACCTGCCTCTGCCGAATTGATATCCAAGGATCCCAAATTCGGTGCTACTGCCGCCTGAGATCCCCCATTTACGAATACTGTATCCGGGAAATCTGGCGCCACCTTCAACACTGCATCATAGAAGTTGAATCCGTGAGCAAATACGACATCATAACCGGTCGTTCCGAAATTCCTCAAGTGTTCTTCAATTGCAGATTGATCAGGCATCTCAATATATGAATATTCTATATCATAATTTTCTCCGATGAGCATCAAACCCTCGTATCCGTTCTGGCTCCATCCACCATCGGTTATGTTGCTTGGCACCATCAAACCGACTTTGTAAACTATCTTTTCTGGTTCATCGGCTTCTATCGCTTCTTCCTCGACTACTTCCACTTCCACTTCCGCTTCCGGGGTACTGCAACCAAACATCGCAACCAGCATAACGGAGACCAATAATAGGTAGAAAAACCGCTTCATAATACTCCTCCTTGAATCATTCACCACATTAATCATGGTAACACTAGATCCCCAAGATTTATTGCGCCAAACTACATTGGCTAGCAAATCTCAACGATAGGCAAAAATGAAACATATCTCACTATAGTAGATTTTATAACAATGATCCTGATAACCACTATATACTTTAATTTCTGCAAAGGTTCCCTGTCTACCCCCGTCATTTTGACAGAAAAACAGAAGAAAATCCTTAAGCTTCAGTCATTATGCATATACCTAACCTTCACTACCTACCTGTCTAATAATAGGCAATAATTTCATAGCTATACCCATATTCAAACAGTCCTCGTAATCCTGAAAGTCTATGTTGCAAGCTTTTTCAATGGCTCCAATACGATATGTCACTGTGTTCCTGTGGACATGCATTGTGTCGGCGGTTCTGGCGAAATGGAATCTGCATTCAAGGTACTGTTTCAGTGTATAGATAATCTCATTAAAATACTCACCCTGAAATTTTTCCTCCAGAGGTTTGATGTAATCATCATAATACTTCTGAAT
>DAOUPV010000022.1 GCA_030625965.1 Clostridia bacterium | reverse complement strand
AGCCGGTCGCCCTTTGTACTTGTGCGGATTCTTCTTATAGTCTTCAGAGGCCTTGAAGAATGATTTCCAGTCTTTCTCTAGGACCCTGAGCACCTGCTGGTAGTTGTGGGAATGCATGTACTCCTTGTGCCAGTTGGTTCTGAAGAAATCATTCATTTTTCTGTAGGACATGAATCCGTTCTCTCTGCATTCATAATTGGCGATATTGTAGAGCTTGGTCGTATGGTAAGATAGTTCTTCGATGATTGTTAACTGCTTCAAACTGAAATCCATGTACAATTTGCAAGATAGCTTCACTGTTTCACCTCCTCGCCGCCAGAACATTTGTTCTCATTATATCACATTGTGGCATTTTTAAAAGGCTTTCGCGGATATTTATATCATTCATCTCACCACCTATAGAGGTGGAAGTCTTCTGATACTCATTTGATAAAGTAAATTACTCTCATTTATCTCGATATCTGTAATACACTACTTCTCTCTTCGTCCCGAGAATCCTTTTTGCAAGATTTTTTATACTCTGATGGTGTATTGAGAAACGAATCCCAAGGGAACTTTCTCCTAAATGTTTCAGGCTGATTCGCTCATTGCATCTTTCTGTGCCTGCACAGTCCAATCAGTAATCTAAAACTGTTCGTTTAGATTCATAAAGTAGTAGCGGTAGTTGACTTTCTATACATAGTGGAAATAGATTCAACTAGTTCATCCGCTCGAGAGTTCTTCAGATAAACATAATTAAATTCTCTTTCAACTTTATGATCCGTAATCTCAAAGTTCGCCAGTCGCGGGTTATGCTTAGTCAGGCTCTCATAAGCAAAGGTTATCCCAATACCATTCATCACACATTCCTCGATCAGCCTGAAGTCGTTCAGACAGACCCTATGCTTGAAATCATTCAATGTGAAGTTCTTGCTTCGCAGAATATGCTCAAATATGGCCCGAGTCCCTGAACCGGCTTCCCGGATGATTATGGTCTCCCCAAACATTTCATCCATTGAAACCTTCCTGCCGGCAAACGGATGCTTGCAACTGCAAACGCCATGATACGGCTCGTTCCGCATCAGCTTGTAACCATACTTCTGCTTCTCAAAGCTTCCCTCGATCAGGGCGAAATCCAGTTCGCTGTGATCAATCATATCTAGCAAGCGTTGCGTATTATCAACAACAAGCGTCAGCACGTAATCCCGTGCTCTACCGATTTCCATGATCAGGTCATTGATCACATATCCGCCGATAGTCTTGGTCGCACCAATTTTCAGCGGTTCAATCCCCGGTTTATTGATCTTGCGCTTGATAGCCTGGTTATTATACTGCTCCGTTCGTGCATAGTTCTCCAGCATCATCCCTTCTCTAGTCTGGCTCAGCTTTTTCCCGTCATAGACAAACAGCTTACACCCATATAACCTTTCCAGATATTGGATGTGTTGCGTAATGGCAGGTTGGGTCAGATTGATTATTTTCGCCGTACGGCTGTAATTCATAACCTCGCACAATGTCAGGAACGTTTCCATTCTGTAATCCAGCATATCCCACCTCATCATTCTTTCTTATAGCTATATAATTATTTATAATTATATTTTATCACTAATCCATGCTATACTCACCATATAAACAGCCCTTTTCAAGAAAGGAACCTTATGAGAAAACTGCTTCCAGGACTCATATTGGTCATAATAATCTCATTCACCGCGATGTTGCTTAACAACAGCATCCTCTCCTTCATAGAAACTCTGACCATCGGTATCCTTGTCGGAATGCTCTATACAAACACCATCGGTGTCCGGGATACATTCATGGGAGGTATCTCTTTTGCCTTAAAAAGAATGCTCAAGTGGGGCATTGTACTAATGGGGCTCAAGTTGAATTTCAGTCTGCTTATCAGTCTGGGACCAAAAATCCTGACCATCATCGTAACCCTCGTATCTTTCGCTCTCGTCAGTTCCTACTGGTTGGGCAAGCGCAGGGGACTCAATTCGAAGCTTTCCATTTTGCTCGGTGTCGGTTCATCAATCTGTGGGGCTTCCGCCATAGTCGCCATGGGGCCAGTCGTCGGTGCGGACGAGGAAGATACGACCATTTCAGTCGCCGTCATCAGTCTGCTGGGGGCAATCGGTGTCATCATATACTCCACCTTGTCCCAGCTTCTGCCTCTTACCGATCTTCAATACGGTGTATGGGCCGGAAGTTCACTGCAGGGAGTAGCCCACGCCCTGGCTGCTGCCGGTGCACGAGGTACAGACGGTATGAGCATGGATATTGGAACTATTGTAAAGATGTCCCGAGTGGCCCTCCTGGGCCCTGTCGCCCTCATACTGGGGTATTTCTTCAAAGGAAACAAGGAATCGAATACAAATACCGTCAAATTCCCTCGGTACGTGCTGTATTTCATTCTCGTCGGTATCGTACATACTTTAAACGGTAACTTCCACCTGTTTCCAACAGCCTTTACTGTTTCAACTTATCATATAGATATCGTTGCCTTGCTCAAGCAAGCAGGTAGTCTGTTCATTCTGATGGCCATGGTCGCCATGGGATTGAAAGTAAATCTAAAGTCTTTCGAGCACAAGGCAGTCAAAGCCCTGACAACGACCACTGTACTGTTCCTTTGTCTTTCTCTGTTAAGTCTTCTTATGACAACAACAATATAACTAAGTCTTAACCAGTCCGGAACACGGTCAACCAATCAACAATCATTACACTACGAAAAAAGACCTGGAAATCCAGGTCTTTTCTTTCGATACTGTTGGGTATTATCAGCCCACTCGCCAGGGCAAGCGATGGTTCCTTTTCAACAATAGAACTGTCCAATCATCCAGTCAATTATCTTGTCATCAGGCACACCCATTCCTGCTAGAAGTATATCGTCGCCAGTAATGTAGCTTCTACACCGAGAAAAGATGTCAGCGAACTGATGCGTTTCGCAGATTAGAGACATACCCGTTTTCTCTGAAGCCAACATATAGAAGCGTATATCAGCATCATGCGATATACTGAAAAGGTAGTACATATATGAGTTGTTCAGCCCGATTTTACTCATCTGGATGAGTATTTCAAGTAACCTTTGGATGCACAGTGAAAAGGAGATAGCCAATGGATCAAAGATTAGAAGCCATCAAGAAAAATGCCGTCGAATTCTACAGGATGGCATACATGGGTAATCCTACAGAAGCCGTCAAGCGCTATGTAGGCAATGAATATATACAACACAATCCTGATGTGGAAAATGGCAAAGACGGTTTCATCGAGTACTTCAATCAGATGGCTGAAGAGTATCCAGAGAAAGCTATTGAATTCGTACGAACGGTTGCTGAAGGAGATCTGGTAGCACTGCATACACATCAAATATGGCCCGACAATGAAGAATATATAACTATGGATTTCTTCCGTTTCGTTGAAAACGGAAAGATTGTAGAACATTGGGACTCCATACAGAAAATACCAGCAGAATCAAAATGTTCCAATCCAATGTACTGACAAGAAACGGTCTTTCAAACAAGTAAACCCAAAAAGTGTTACCGAAGTAACACTTTTTATTTTGTTCCCTATGATATATTTAAAAGAAGAATCAAAACAATCCGTAGAAAGAGGGAGCTCATGCTAAATAAAATCGGAAAATATATCCGCAAATTTCACCGCTATCTTACACCTGTTTTTGTCGTCATAACAGTACTTTACATGTTCATCATTCAAAACCCGGCATTGTATAAAATACAACGCGTACTGATGTTGTCTATGGCCGTTACAGGAACATTCTTGTTCGTCCAGATATACTACAACAAGAACAAGGCGAAGAAACGCTAATACAATCATGATTTCAAGACATTCAATAAGAATGTCTTGAAATCAGCTGTTGCGCATATGGAGCATCCTGTTATGTTGTCTGTCACAACAGTCTCCCCTGCACCCCTTATAAATTCTAGTCGGTTTAGTATCATTCTACTAGTCGGCTAGAATTTCTTTAACCCTGCCTACGATACCGCCCTCCAACATCACTTTTATGCCATGGGGATGGTTCGGTGACTTCGTCAATATCTTCTGCACGATGCCATCCGTTAATTCGCCTGTCCGCTGATGGTGTTTCTGAACCACTTTGACATTGGAACCTATTTTGATATCTACTCTTTTCCTGCCGTCCATAATACCTCTTTTCTATGCATTCTATGATATTCGTTATCATCTCCAACTATGCACCGTTCTCCCTTGAGTGCTTTTCAATCCTCGTGTGCTATCACTTCCTATACGCACACTTTCTTAATCAGCGTTCTTCAAGGTAACTGCAACAATCTCCGGGCGATTATTGATCCTGATTGGTATCAGGCTATTTCCCAACCCCCTGCTCACATACATAGTCGACAAATCCATGGAATGCCTGCCGCTCGTGTATTCAGGGAAAAATCCCTGATTCGGAGAGAATACTCCCCCGATAAACGGTATCCTGAATTGGCCTCCATGAGCGTGACCTGCAAAAATCAAATCCATATGGTTCTCTGAATACAAATCGAATAGTTCAGGGCGATGGGTAAGCAATATCTTGAACTCCCTGATGCTCGACCATTGATTCAACCGCTCTGCCATTTCGCTTGTCTTCGCACCCACCTCAAACTCTTTTATTAGGAACGCCGGGTCGGATAGGCCGAGTATCTGAATCGTACTCCCCCCTTTGGATAGCTCTATAGCGGAATCGTCCACCATGTAAACGCCTGCACCAGTTAGCTGATCTGCTATTTCCTGCCACTTCCCTGACCATGCTTCATGGTTTCCTGAAACATAATATGTAGGCGCGATTTCAATGGCGCCTTCAATGAAGATCATAGCCGCATCCAAATCAAATCTACGCCTGTCTATCAGATCCCCAGTAATAACGATGATGTCCGGGGATAATCCCTCTACTTTGCCCAACAATTTTGATTGATCTTCGCCGAACATCTTATTGTGCAGATCCGAAATTTGAACAATCTTGAAGTTATTAAAAGCGGCAGGCACCTTGGCATTATAATAGTCCGAATTGGAAACAACAATACTATTGTTCTGCCATAGGCAAAGAACAGCAATTAAAACACTCCCGATAAAAATCCAAATCATAATATCAAATCCTTTGGAATACGTTCTCATACAATGATCCTCGTCGTATGCGGTGAAATGAGCTCTCTCATGCAATTCACCGGTCTTTGCATTTGACACTCCCCATGGATAAATCCAGGGGATTCTCAGGTGATGAAAGACAAGGTCCGTTTCCGTTATGCCAGTATGACCCTGAGTTAAGGGCTATGCCATTAGCCCGTCCTAAGCCAGTGCATATAGCAGCTTAGGCTGGCAGACTTTTACCATCCGCCACAGGTGCATTAATTATGTTCTTTGCACCGATTACTTATAGTGAGTAGCGAGCAACAACGCGCCCTACTCTGGGTGAGCATATTTCCATGCCAACTATTTTTTCTCTATTTCAGTAACACATTCATTCTTGATTTTTCCAACCAGAAACTGCAAAGCATCGATCACATTGGGTCGGATATCACCGCCTATCAATATGTACATAATGTCATCGCCAACGTTCAAGTAACCTTCATTCAACCATACCCTAATATGGTAAATACCATCCATCTCATAAGTTTCTTCAATGGCTTTATTCACTTTCAGCTCATCATACGAGAATTCCATACCAGTTACTTCAGAACCATCATCAATCCCTTGACGTACCTTGGCCTTAGGCGTTTTTCTTACAACCCCATTATGGACTAAGATCATACCGTCTTCTAATGCTCGTGGATCAGCTTTCGCTTCCTTTAGCCAGGCATCTATGGATGGTGAGGCTTTTTTCGTGTTATTGAGTGTCATGTTTGTTTCCTCCTTTGTATTCTTCCTTATATTCTTCTCTTGAAACGAAAACATCTTGCAAGATGTCTTCAGCATCATGTGTGTTTGTTACCTTAGATCCAATATAATTCAATGCTTTTCATTAAACTCATTCCACAAGTCATCAAAATCATTCATTTATACTACCTGCCTTAGTCGCCTAAATCACAGCACTTATTCGAATTTATTTTCTGGTTAACTGCACACAGGTCTCAATGTGCATGGACTGTTGTGTAACAATATCTAGGTACATCTTAGCGTATCACATTGTATCGAGGTTTCCCATAGAATAAGGCTTCCTCGGGATACTATAAATTATTCTGCAGTTTCCTGTATCCTGCTATATCTCCGTGAATCTCGCTCAATGTCGGCAAATGGTAGGAAACACAACAAGACAAGGGGCCCCTATCTCCAGGGCCCCATTCCTACTATTCTTTACGGATACCTACTACTCACAA
Source organism: Clostridia bacterium (assembly GCA_030625965.1). Lineage (GTDB taxonomy): Bacteria > Bacillota > TC1 > TC1 > UBA5767 > UBA5767. The sequence continues at coordinate 25,402 of DAOUPV010000022.1, read as the reverse complement.
TACAAGGAAATAACGCAATCATAGTTATGATCACCATAGCTACAATGCCCCCGATCCTGCACGCAAGAAAGAATGTTGCTGTCGGCTCTTTCATTGCCTTCCAACTTTCTAATTTTCCTCACTTGAACCTAGGTTTAATCACATTAAGCAATCCAATGATAAATATCGCTCCGTATAGCAGCATAGTTATGATTGTAATATAAGGTACCATAGTGAAGCCCCGTCTTACTCCCACTCAATAGATAATTCTTAGCCTGTGCTCTCAGCCATTGGTTCTAGTGGCTTCTCTTGTTAGTATTATCACCGTATCACTAATTGAATATTACGTTTTTATAGAGCATAGCGTGCGCAGCACACTGAGCCACTGTAACGGAGGGCAGAGCCACCCTGAGAAACTGAGCAGCTCTGCATATTATTCAATCCTTTAAACCATAGAAAAGGCGGCACAAGGCCGCCTTCATGATATACCTTATTCCACGCCCATCGAGATGATAGCGTTGGATCCGGAAACGGTTGGTAATTCGCCATTCCATTTATTAATCTTCGTATATTCAACTAACGAAGGAGTTAAAGACACTGCGACAATCTTATTCGCTTCGGCCTCTGCTTCTGCGGAAATTCTTACTGCATCGGCATCACCTTGGGCTTTAAGGACTTTTTCCTCTGCAGCAATACGTGCTTGCTCTTTGCGAGTTTCTGCTTCGATAATGGCGCGTTCTTGCTCCGTCTTAGCTTGTTCTAGTCTTTGTCGTGCATTAACACGGTCTTGAATGGCTTTTTGTGTCTCTGGATCTGGTTGGATTCTGGTGAAGCTGAAGTTTGCAAGGATAATGCCTTCTTCACCTAGCTCTTCTTTCAGCATAGTGTATACTTTCTTATTGAGTTCGTCACGCTTTTCGCCATAGATTTCCAATACTTCGTATTTCGTAGAAATGATGTTTGCGATTTCTTTTACACGAGCTCGAATAAAAGTATCCTCGATATAATTGTCATCTTGACCTCTAAATCTAGTAAAAATTTGAGGAAGCTTTTCGACATCCATCATATAAGTGTATTGCACATCTACGTTTACTAGCTTACCGTCTTTAGAGCTGATGTCGAAACTATCGTTGTCCGGTGATCCTTCTTTCGCAAACATAGACATATAAACAGTCTCTTTGGATATGGGATATTCGATTACTTTGACCCACGGTGCTTTAAATTTTAGCCCCTGGCTCAATGTATTGTCTTGGATACCGCCGCTCATGTTATACATGACGCCTGCATATCCTGGTTCGATTTTAGTTGTACTCATACCAACTAGCATGATTGCCAGAATTAGAACGCTCACTCCTATTACATGTTTCTTCTTTATGATAAAATCTTCCACGTTGTTCTCCTTTTGCATCTATTTTAAGCTATAAAGCTTAATGCACATTAAATGGTCCGTTTTTATGAACGTGTCATAAATAAAATCCAACCCTATGGGTTTGACATACACGGAAGTAGCATTCAAAACTGTTCCATCGTTTTTTGTAATCTGTCTTGGCTGTACTCTGAAAAAAATATTCGTATTTCTTGTTCAGTATATTAAGAAATATTCCATAGGACCAGTTTTTGTTAAGTACCCCTTTGCTATGCAAGAAACGGTACAGAGATACACTAGGTATTCCAATAGACGAGCCTTATTTTGTAGATTTAGTGCTGATATTCTTTTGCTGCAATTGTAAAATTCATCAATGTTTCATCAGTAGCTATGAAATGATCATGTTTTTCACTTTTAATGCGAAATTGCTCATTGTAAACTTCTAGTTTTTTCATGGCTTGATTAGAGTCTATTTCATTATTAGCATAAATGACGTCTAAAATCAATCTGCTTTTTTATCAATACCAGCAATTTTTCTTGCTTTAATTGCAATAGCAAATGCACCACTTACCATATAGATTGAAAATCAAGCAATAGCAAAGGTTTCTGTTCTTATTTTCTCTCCAGCAGAACCACTGTCTCCACGTGCGGTATCACATAAGTCTTATACAATTTATCAAATCGTACTGTTAGGGGGATAGGTTCTCAAATGCTATCCCCCCCCTCATTTTTCACGTAGTTCAATTTGCTACTGCAATTTAGAACTAATAGCAGTATTCAATTGTCCTGCAATTGAAGCTAGTTCTCTACTGGCACTTGTAATTTCAGCCATCACCGCATTCTGTTCATCTACTGATGCTGAAGCTTCTTCTGCGCCTGCAGCATTTTCTTCTGCAACCGCTGCCTTGAAACAGCAAGGGCTACTCTTCTTTATTTCATACTCATATTCTATTTTCCTTTGACTTGGTCCAAGGCTCTTCCATCGATTTGTTAGGAAAAGCAAGGGTAGCAATAATTACAAGTGGTATAGTTATAAGCAATGTGGCAGGCATTTCATGCCAGCTGGTACTTTGCACCAGAAACTGTTTCCATATAATGTATATTATGGGACTAATCAGTGTTGCCGAGATCGCTGTCGCACGATTCGCTTTCTTCCAGTAGAGTCCAACAAAGAGTGGCACACCTAGTATTAGGGCAAAGGCACCCATGGCAAAGGAATTAACAATGGTAATCAGGGCTGGGGGCTTTAAGGCTATGACAAAAGCAATTAAACATATTACTAACACACCGATTTTAGAGGTTAATAGTTCACTTTTTTGACTCATGTTAGGCTTAATGTACCCTGTAATTATATCATGGGTTAAGCTGGTTCCAGCAACAAGAAGCAGGGAATCTACCGTAGACATTATTGCGGAAAGAAGTGCAAGCCAGACCACTATACCAAACACAGGCATGAAAAAACCTATTGCCGTGGGCATAGCCAAGTCACCAGTAGCAAGGTCTGGAAAGTTAACCCTTGTTACCAATCCCACTAAACATCCCGCCATCATATAGAAACCGGTTAGAAACATTGATAGTGGAAAAGCAATGCGGGAGGCAGTTTTATCTTTAAGGGAATAAAACCGCGTCAGCAGATGAGGTTGCCCTGAAAAAGCAACCAGAAAAGTTATTGTCAACCCTATCTGTAATGTTCGGGGCATAAAGCCCGTCCAACCTACAAATGCCGGATTAATCTGAGCTAGAGAATGGTTTAACCCAGTAAAACCCCCTACTGAAACAAGCGCCAAGGGAACCAAGATGGCCATCCCTACAGTCATTAAAATGCCTTGAATGGTATCCAGATAGGCTACAGCGAAATATCCGCCAACTGCCGTAAAGATGGCAACAACCAAACCGAACAACACTAGGCTTGTGGTATAATCAAGCCCAAATTGCGCTTCAAACATAAATCCTGCACCAGAAAACTGTACAACCATCATGGGAACAATAAAGACAATCATCCAAATTGCTGTGATTAATTTTAAAACGGGCATGCCATATTTTTTTGTAAGTAGTGTTGGTGTAGATAGAGCTCCATACTGTCCTGACAATCTTCTTAATCTTGGAGCGATCACTACCCAGGAAACAAAAATTCCTGTGATTGAGCCAAATTGATACATTGCTCCAGGCCAGCCAAAGGTATAGGCCATGCCCGCACCCCCTAAGAACAAACCCGCACTTGCAGCTGATGCGGAGAAAGTAAAGGCAGATACAAAACCACCTAACCCTCCGGAGCCTGACAGATAGTCTCCTACAGAAACTGACTTTTTCTTAGCAATAATAACAGTTGCGATAATGGCAATAAAAAGAAGAATGAAACCAATAATTGTTATGACCATATTTGTTGTCATTCTGCTTTATCCTCCTCTTTCGTTTCAGTCGCAAAAAATTCTCCGTGCCTGACTGAAATATAGATTGAGATCGCCGTAAGAACCAGCCAATATAAAATAATTGAAGTACCAGCAGTGCTACCAAACATTGTATTACCTCCTATATTTTTTTCTTGGAAACCCTAGCTTAAAACTCTCACGCGCTTCTTTATCATAATTTTTTAAAACAGCTCACCTCCTTAAACTACAAACAACATCCACCTCTATGTTTATCACCTAAGCAAAGCCATCATTTTTCAAGGAGGTAATTGAACGTGCCCCCACCAATGAGGCACCAGCCGCAATCTCAAATGCGACTTTTTCGTTCGTACTCCATTGTGTGTAATATCCAAACTCATCTGCCTGTTCAATGAGGCTCTCCGTGATCTCAGAAGATGGAGTCCCCGGATAGGAAGCTACCACTTGGACACCGGCCTCAATTGCACCTCGCGCAATGGCCTCGTTTCCCATCAGCAGCATCTTTCTATTCTCTCGAATCTCAGCCACAATACACCTGCCTTCCTGTAAAAAAATTACACTTTCAAATCCTGGTCAAACTTCTGCATCAGCCAACGCTCGCGGTTTCTGTTCCGTATTCGCACCTCCTCCGCCTGACCACTGCATCAGCCGCATACAAAAAACGCCACAACTGTTCCTGCTCTTTCAGCAGAAAGTCGTGGCGTTATTCAATGTCACATATGCGAGCACATAAACTGAGAGAATCCGTTTGCATACGCACCACGAAATGAAACATCACAACAAACTGTCATTTCAAAATGGCGAACAGTAACAAATCGGAATTCTGCCGTCTAAAGCTTCTTCAGCTCAGATAGACTTTCGTCTATCCCACCTCACAAAATTCTTTGTAGCTATTAAATTATTTACTAATCTTTAGTAAAGTATACGAAATATCAATAATATTGTCAAGCCCATACTCAAGCTCTCCGCTGTCCTTCCTCGATACACCCAGCTTTACCCAGGCACAATAAGGCAATGTAATTGTTTCACGCCTCAATGATCCGTGTCTTCAATTCCTGTATAGTCGACAGATGGAGGCTGCCTGATGCAGGCTCCCTACGCCGTTTTTCTTCTACTGCACTTTTTCCTGAGCTTTAGCGCTTACCATTCTTTCAAGACCGGTTGGGTCCCGTAATAAGCGGCTTTCAGCATGTCCTTGACCTCGTCTTCCGAAGGAACTCTAGATGATAGTTTCGTGGCCATTGACGGAACTGCCAGCTGGGTGAATCTATCCAGATTGTCCATATATTCGTCTTCATCAATGTTCAATTCACTGAAACTTGCAGGAAGCCCCATGCTGGAATTGATCTGCACCGTATAATCGACAAGTGCCTGGCAAAGAGCTTTGCCGTAGTGGCCGGCATCAAGGCATATCTTTACTGTCATCTTATTTGTCCTCCTTATTCAACTGCAGAAATTGAAATCGGGACTGTACACTTTATTTATTTAGTATGTCAATACTATTTTTTTGTTAATGCTATAATCCGCACGCAACTTGCTTTAATATTAAGGTTGTCTCTTTTGCCAAATAATTATACTCTAACCGCAAAACACCACCCCATAAGTACCGCCTTTCTGTTTCCACATACAGTGCGATCATCCCAAAATACAATCCGTATAGCAATCCTTTAACCTGTCTACGAGCTGAAAAAGACCTCGAATTCCTTTTAGTACCGAGGTTTTCGAAGTCTTAATTTCTTATTTCCATTCCAGCAGTACTACTGTCTCCACATGCATCGACTGAGTAAACATATCGAATGGCTGCACCTCCTGCACCTGGTATGTTCCGTCTGCGGTCAGGATCTTCAGGTCCCTAGCCAATGTGCCCGGGTTGCAGGACACATAGAGAATCTCACGAGGATTGGCTTCCATTATGGCAACTAACGCCTCCTCGTCAACACCTGATCTGGGTGGGTCCAGGAAGATCACATCGGGTTTGAAGTTCTGAGGCAGTTTTTCCGGCAGCAACTCTTCCACCTTACCCAAGAGGAAACGTGCATTGTCGATCTGGTTCAGTTTGGCATTCAGTTCCGCATCTCTAATGGCTGAATGCACCACTTCGATACCGATAACCTCACCGGCATGCTTCGCGATATGACAGGTGATGCTGCCCATGCCGCAATAGAGATCCAGCACCTGGTCCTCCTCAGTCAAAGCCGCCTTATTTAGGATATAGGCGTAGAGAGCCTGCATCTGATGGTGGTTGACCTGCACGAAAGCCAACGGCGAAATACGGAAGGTAAATCCCAGGATTTCTTCCTCGATATAGTCATCACCGCTCAGGTGATAATACTTATGCTCCTCACTGTCAATCCAGATCAGACTGGTGACCTTTGGGAGTTCCTGGCAGGCATCCTTCATGCGCTTCATAACGCTGCTTCTGGGTACTTTTCCGTGTAGGAGCACCATGAAGTTGGCATGCTTCATGCTCTTTTTGATGACCACCCGGCTTGCCTGCAGGTTATGGTCCTTGAGGAACTTCTCGATATGGTTCTTCAGTTCATTCATATCCCCGGGTATCAGCAAGCACTCCTTGATCTTGATGAAGCGTTTGGACTTCTTGGCATAGAAACCCAATTCATGGCCGCTGACCTGGAACTGGATCTTGGTGCGGTACCGGAAGGGATTATCCATACCCATCACGGGATTCACTTCAACACCATCAAGTCCTCCGATACGACTCAGCGTCTGGGCCACAAGGTTTCTCTTTACGTCCAACTGGGCGCTGTAGGCCAGATGTTGGATATCACAACCACCACAGTCCGCGAAATGGAAGCAAGGTGGTTCCGTTCTAAAGGGGCTCCGTTCTATGATTTCCACCAGTTCCCCCAATGCGTAATTCTTCTTGATCTTCTTCAGGCGGATCTGGGCTTTCTCCTGCGGCAACAGACCCGGTACGAAAACCACCAGTTCTTCAATCCTGGCCACACCGTCCCCATCCTGGGTCAGGTCGCTTGCCGTCACCGTGTATGTAGCTTTCTTGTTTAACATATCTTCGCCCCCTAATCGGCTGATTTCTTGTTACCCACCCTGACCAATAACTCCTTGGCCACTTGCACATATGTCCTGTCTTGTTCATAGTCTTCTATGACCCGTTCAATGCGTGCGTGACATTCCTTGCGCATCTCCGCAGATGCGATGAAGGTCATCAAGATGCTTCTTAACTCATCCGTGTTCGATGCAAACATGGCCGTCTTCTCCACGATTTCGAGCATCGGTTTTTTCTTTTTGGAATAGGCAATCATTGGTGTTCTGTTGAGCAGTGCTTCGTACGCCGTTATATATAGCGGTTTGGCTACCAGCAGATCAGCGTGAAGCAATACTTCCTGGAGGCTTTCCATCTTCCGAAGCTCATGGATATATGAATATCTGTGCCCCAGTGTTCGGCTCAAGTTGCGTCTACCTCCGGTCACCACTATGGTCTGCCATCCGGAGTCATTCAGCCAGTCATAGAATTTCCTGGGCTGTTCCAGCTTTTCCAGATAGTCCCCGCACAACACCAACGTTGGCATGTGTTCATTGAACAGTGACTCAGGTTTCTCTTCCTTCAATCGTTCTATCGGCAAATTGGCCTGAGATAATTTCTTCTGATCCACACCCAGCTCTATCAGCTTTTCTTCGATAACTGAATCAGCCGCAATATAGGCATCCACGCCGCGCACCAACCAGTATTGGTTCCGGGGCATCTCGGACACGGCCAATATCAGCTGGTAATCTTCCCCGTAGCGTTCCTTATAGCGGGCGGAGAGAATAGCCAGCTCTGGATATAGGGAGATGATGACTTTGGGTGCCTGGCGCCGGATAATCCGCCGGAACATGGGGAAAAACACCCGGGCGAACAGGTCTTCCATGGTTTCAAAACGTATTCTGGAACCCATAATCCTACTCTCCTGGAGATCCATTCGCTCTGCCAAATGGCTGAGCGAGAGATAGATCCCCCGGTGCAGCCTAGGTGCCACATGCTGAAACAGATCCATGGACAAGGCATCCATGCCGTTACGGTTCATCTGGTTCTGCAAGGCCAGGGCAGCATCCGTATTGGAGCGTAAGAAACCGTTATAGAAGATGAGCACAGGCAATCGGTTCTCCCTGGTGTCTCCGTTCTTGCTACTTAAGTCATCGGTAATATCCATGATGGCGGACAGGGAATGTGTTCTGGCGATGCTCGCCATATTCTCCTGCATGGTCTTCAGTATATATGGCTGATCCTGCATCAAGGACAGTATCGAGGGTATATGTGTTATATCCTCCACCTTGATGGCTGCACCTTCTGCATCCAAGAAATCCGCATTGTCCTCCTCCTGCCCCGGAATGAGGTAGGGAATGAGCATGGGCATCTTCTTGGCAATGGCCTCGGAGACGCTGAGTCCACCGGGTTTGGAAATGAGGAGATCAGATTCATCCATCAGTCCGGCGATATCCGTATAGAAACCATGGAGAACGATATCCTTGCCCTCTACCTCCTCACCATAGCGCTTTACCAAGCGCTTGTGCAAGGCTTCATCGTTACCGCAGACCACGATAATGCGCATGACCTGAGGCATATCCACTATGGTGCCCAACACTCGCTCCATCAATTTCAGGCCCATGGAACCACCCATCAACAGGATGGTAAAGGGAGCGTCCGGTTCACGTTCCGGCCTGGCTACATAGAACTCCTGCCGGATGGGAATACCGTAGGGGAAAATCTTCTGGCCCGGTACACCTCGCAAAATCAGATCCTTCTTAGTATGCAGGCTGCCGGTGACGTACGCATCGACATAACGGTGCTTGGCCGTATAGGTGCGGTGGCCCTCGAAATCGGTCACCACAGAAATAAGAGGCATATCCAGCCGTCCCTCTTCCTTCAAGGCACCCAGAATGAACGTCAGGATAGGATGGGTGGATATGATGATATCTGGTGCATGGCCCTCAATGATTTTCAGGATCCCCTTCTCGCATTTCAGCTTGATCATGCGGATGACCGCCTCGTTCAGCCGGTCGTTTTCCGCCACCTTATAAAATTGCCCATAGAGCTGGGGTGTGGTCTTGGCTAATCTCTTGTATCCGTCGGATATCAAGACTTCCAGGACCTTGTCCTGATCCTTAAAGGGATCACTCTTAGCCGTAAGAAAACCCAATTCCTGCAGTTTATTCTCCAACGAGGCGGCTGCATAGTTATGGCCTCCACCTGTTGACAATGTCATCAATAAGACTTTCTTCATAGTCCACCTCAAATAATGTAGATATAGGCTATAGTCAGTGCCTGCCAGATCATCATGCTGAAAATCGAAGTATAGAGGGAACTGGTCATTTCATAGACCAGAACCAACACGATGCCCGCCAGAAACATGGGCGGAACCAACCAGAGATTAAGATAATACAGTGAGAACAAGAGGCTGCTAAGAAGCATGGCTATGCCGTTGCTCCAACGATCCTCCATGGCCTGATAGAGATACCCCCGGTAGACGACCTCAGTAATCAACGGGAAGAATAGGCAGAGTCCCATGAATAGCATGACTCGATCAAAAATGTTCGTCGTAGCATAGATGCTCTGGTAATGAGGGACAGCACCCACTCCTATTGCTTGAAGCAACATAGCATAACCGATGGTTAGCACTCCGAACATAATAATACCCGAAATGAAAGCAATCTGCAGGTACCACCAAGGTTTTTCCATGTTCATATTTATCTTCAGTTTGGAACGATAGTAGCGATGCTGCATATAACCATGAATCAGGAAAAGTCCCAATGAGGATCCCAGATACTCCAACAATATTGTCGGCCCAATCGACAGATTGGCCGATATGGAACCCAGTATGAATCTACTGATTTCCCGAAACAATATGACGGTCGCCAGTACGATCATAGCGTCCCAGATATTCCAGTTGTTAGGTGATAAACTTCGTTGCATATTGACCTCTTTTTTTGTCTGTTTTCTTCCCTCATTATATAAGATTCTATGTCTCTTGTCGCACATAAGTTCTGATAAGGTTTCATAACGCATGTTAATGTCTTATTATATTACGGATTTATCGTGGAGCACTATCATGATAAAACACTATAAGCGTTCTTTAGAACCAATAAGTTTTGGTAAAGAATGTCGCAAAATGTAAGCAAAATTATAGCCCCTGTCTCCAGGGGCTGGTATGGTTGAGCATTATTTCTTTTTCAACGCATAGATGGGATAGTGCTCGCAACTAAGAAAGTCATTCGGTTCCTCAACACCCAGTATTTCGAAATATGGCGATACCAAGCCCTCGAAATCTCTGCGAGTGGTAAAGTTCACTGTAAGCTTCATCGGTTGTCCTTTGAAGTCCTGGTATTCCGACTCCATGAGAACGCCCTGAGCATAAAGTCCTTCAATCCTCTCTCGGAAATCATCTGGAAAAATTGTACCTGTCTCCGGATCCGCCCAAAGTATCTGCAAATAGCCTCGGGTGCATGTATTGATTGAATCCTGCTCCTCCTGCTTGCGGAACCAATTCAACAATTTTTCCGGGCTCTCAAACTGACATCCATCTCTAACCTGAATACGTAGCAAAGCAATGCCACCTGGCTTGATCATGCTATGCAAGTTCTGGACAAAGCCCACATGTCTTTCAGGTAACAACATGGATATTGAACCGTCTCCCAAGACCAGGTCAAAACTGTCAGGACATTCTGCTTCCGCCCAGTCGCTTTCAATGAAGCTCTCATCTTTAGGTGGATGACAAAGAAGTCTGAATGCCTCATAAGCCAACTTACTTCTATCAACGCATGTAAGTGACCGGCTATACTCATCTGCTAGCGATCTTACTTCTGGGGTGCATCCGAGAAGACCCCAGTCACCATTCTCATGGAAACCATAGCATCTTAGAAAACGTTCATATATTTCCATCATATGATTAGAGGGTCGTACTGGTGGATTTAGCTTTTGCCAATAAGCCGCAAATTCTTCAGGGGTGCGTGCACTAAAATGGTTCTCATGGTTATCTCCTAATCTACTTTGAATATCCTTTTTCCATCCTACACCATTCCTAACAAATAGAAAAGCCCCCCTTCCGAAGATATTCAGCACCCAAAATGTAGACAAAGATATCAAGAAAGCATAATAACAGACCTCCACCTGCGGAGGTCTGTTATTATGCATATCCCCTCATTTGGATTCCCCCTTCTTTTCTCATCCTGGAGTTCCTACCAATATCACACCAGCAAATTGGTGGATGACCCTCAATATGCTTTTCTTTGAGCTCATATATAATATACTTAAGATAATACAAAGTTCAAAAAGGAGAATCCCATTGAATATTGCAATAATAGGTACAGGTTTTATCGCCACTGTTCATGCAGAAATTCTAATCGGGCTTGGTCATAGGCTATCATTAATAGTAGGCGACAACGTCAAGCATGCAGAAGAATTCGCCTCAAAATGGAACGCCCCAGCTTACAGTGATACGTTCAATGATATTGATGACCCAAATATTGAAGCCGTCCACATCTGCACAACGCCGGCACTACATTATGCTGCCGTTAAGCAATGTTTGGTGTCTGGCAAACATGTCGTATGTGAAAAACCATTATGTTTGAATGCAGATGAAGCATTGGAATTGGTCAACCTTTCAAAGAATAAGAATTTAGCAGTATGTGTCGATTTCAATGTCAGATTCCATACTCTCATGAGTCATGTCAAAGAGACCATATCATCAAGAGATTTTGGTCCCGTTTTCTTAATGCATGGAAATTACCTTCAAGAATTCCACGCCATGCCCGCTGACTATTCTTGGAGATACCAGGAAGACGTCGCCGGAAATATGAGAGCTGTCACAGAAATTGGCTCGCATATTGTCGACTTGATGCGTTATCTGACCAATCTTGAAATTGTTGAAGTGTCAGCTAATTTTGGCTATGTACAGAAAGAACGACATCTGAAAGATCAGACGATGTTTGCGGAAAACCTTGCGAACTCCACCCCGATTTCCATACAATCTGAAGATGCTGCCATAATAAGTCTACGCTTCAGCAACGGAGCCATCGGTAATTTCACCCTTTCAGAAGTATCACATGGCAGAAGCAATCATATTAACTTTGAAATTACAGGCTCAAAGATGTCTGTATGGTGGAATTCAGAGACCCCCTTCCAATACCACACTGCTTCTAAAGGCACGGGGATCAAAACCGAATGTAATGCCTTCGGAAATGGATTCAACGATACAATCAAGGATTTAGTTAGAGGCTTTTATGACTCTATCGGTACCGATGTTCACGCAACTGACTATCCCTATCCAACATTGCTTGATGGCTATAAGAACGTCGTCATATGTGCTGCCCTTTATGAAAGCTCTCAAAACAATGGTTCTTGGACCAAGGTTACCTATTAATACAAAAGGAGCAAGAAGATGATTAAAGACCTACACACATATTCAGCACAAGTTCAAAAGTTGATCAACCATTTTGATTTTGAAAGGCTGCCTGTTGAAGGTACTCTTTATAAGAATTGCTATAGAAGTTCAGAACGAAATGAAAATGGAAAACCCTTTGGAACAGCTATGATTGGTTTGTATTGTACAGAACCCTTAAGTGTTTCTTGCTTTCATCGATTACAATCTGACGAAGTGTGGCACTTTTACGACGGGGACCCTCTGGAGCTGTACCTTCTCTACCCCGATGGCAGTCACAAAGTGGTCGTCCTCGGAAATGATATTTTCGGCGGAGAAGAAATTCAATTCGTCGTCCCTGCCGGTGTCTGGCAAGCGGGCGCCGTAGCACCTGGTGGTGAGTATTCATTATTTGGTTGCACGATGGCACCAGGTTTCTACGGACCTGATTTCGAAGCTGCAATTGGATCCGAGCTAGAATTCCAATATCCGGAATTAAGAGATACGATCCGAAAGCTGAGCGTAAATGGTCATGCAACGAAAATGCCTTCTGGATACGAAGAGTAACCATATATAAAGCGGCCCCTATCAAAAGGGGCCGCTTTGTTTATCAATTTCTTTATCTGAGACCGGCTATGCTACTCCTGCACCATAATCGATCCACTCCATTAAAAAACCAGACTGCTTTCATCCCCTTATTGCGACAAAACGTCCTCTACCATAAGAAAAAGTGGCCCTCTGGACCACTCTTTCCCACTCATGTATCTTCTAGATTACCCTTGCCTAACAGGGCTTGGCATCGACTTTCTTCACTTTGCCGATCTCCTTACGAAAATTCTGCTTTACGTTGTTGATGTACTGGCGGCGAAGCTTTTCTTGCTCTTCTGTCTCTTCCTGAGTTAATCCCTCGTTTTCTCTCTTATGATACAGCTCGTTTATACGAGCAATCAGTTCCTTCATATACTTTAATTCCTCCTCAAACGTTGCTACCATAGTACAACACCATCACCCGGTTGGCAAGCTAGGATGCTTTGGACTTGTACTGAGACTGCACCATGCGGTAGTAGAATCCTTCTTGCTGCATAAGATCTTCATGATTCCCCCGCTCCACGATCCGTCCGTCATCGATGACCAGGATCTGGTCCGCCTTACGGATGGTGCTCAGCCGGTGAGCAATAACAAAGCTGGTCCGGCCCTCCATGAGTCGCAGGAGCGCTTCCTGGATATGCACCTCTGTCCTGGTGTCCACAGAGCTGGTGGCTTCATCCAAGATCAGGATATCCGGATTGGCCAGTATGGCCCGGGCAATGGATAGCAGCTGCCTCTGCCCCTGGGACAGGTTGCTACCCTCTTCAGTCAGATGGGTATCATAACCTTCGGGCAAACGGTGGATGAATAGATGGGCGTTGGCAAGTCTTGCCGCCTCCTCCACTTCCTCATCGCTGGCAGCAAGCCGCCCGTAGCGGATGTTCTCCCTCACGGTTCCTGAGAACAGATAGGTATCCTGTAAGACGATGCCCAGTTTCTCCCGTAGGGATTCCTTCTCCAGTTCAACAATATTCCGACCATCTATGCGGATGCTACCCTTCTGAATATCGTAGAAACGTGTCAGCAGGTTTATGATGGTGGTCTTGCCGGCACCGGTCGGTCCAACCAAAGCCACCGTCTCCCCGGATTTGACCTCGAGAGACACTTCCTTCAGGACCGGTTTTTCCGGATCGTAGGCAAAATCAACCGATTCAAAGCTTACAGAGCCTTTGATGTTGTCCAGTTTCACAGCCCTCTTGGCATTTTTTACTTCCGGTTCCTGGTCCATGATTTCAAAGACTCGCTCTGCACCGGCGACCGCCAACTGCACCGTGTTGTAGAGCTGCGCGATCTGGTTCAAAGGCCGGCCGAACTGTCTGGCATAGTTCATGAAGATGGTGATGGTTCCCAGACTCAGCAGTCCATAGACATGGAAGGCAGCACCTGCTGAGATGACCACGGCATAGCTGAAATTGTTCAGGAAGTTCATCAGGGGCATCATCATACCCGAATAGATCTGGGCATTGATAGAAGCCTTGACCAGCACCTGGTTCTTCTCCCTGAATTCCCCGATGATGGCATCCTCTCGTCCATATGCCTTGACGACATGGTGTCCGGTCGTGTATTCCTCGACCATACCATTGATGCTCCCCAAATTACTCTGCTGCGAGGAGAAGTTCTTCCTGGTGCGCTTGCCTATGAATCCCATCAGCAGGATGCTCACTGGGATCATCAGGATGGTCACCGCCGCCAACTGCCAATTGATGACGAACATCATGATGGTAACCCCGACTAGCGTCAGCAGGTTGGAGATCAGCTGGGTTACGCTCTGGGACAAAGTGCTGGAAATATTGTCAATATCGTTGGTCATGCGGCTCATCAGATCCCCATGGGAATGGGTGTCGAAGAAACGCAAAGAAAAGGTCTGCAGCTTGCAGAAAAGCTCCCGTCTCATCCGTTTGACCGCATGCTGACTGACCCGGATCATCAAAAGGGTCTGTAGGTAGGTGAACAGCGAGATGACCAGGTAGCAGGCCGTAAGCCATATCAGCAGTGTGGAAAGTCCCGCCACGTCTTTTAGCAGGATGTATTCATCTACTGCCTTCCCCATCAGGATGGGGGCAAGCACGGTAAGTACCGTAGTGGCCAGCACCAAGGCCACAGTCAGCATCAGCGCTTTATTCTGGCCGCTCATATAAGAGAAGAGACGTTTTATGGTCTCTTTGGGATTCTTCAGTTTTGGTTTAGCTTGGGTATAGCGCGAAGATGGACCACCATGTCCACCCGGTCTCACAGAGGATCCAGATTTCGGTTTTTCATTGTTCGCCATATTACATCCCTCCCAACTGCGATTGATAAATATCCTGGTAAATATCGCTCTTTTGCATCAATTCCTCGTGGGTACCCACATCACAGATCATGCCATCTTCCAACACAATAATCTTGTCCGCTTCCAGCACCGTGGAAATTCGCTGGGCGATGGTGAAGCTGGTCCTGCCGGAAAGCACCTGGTCCAATCCCTGCTGGATCTCGGTCTCTGTCTCCACATCGACGGCGCTGGTTGAATCGTCCAAAATCAGGATGGCCGGTTTCTTGATGATGGCCCTGGCGATGGAAAGCCGCTGCTTCTGCCCACCAGAGAGATTGACACCCTTCTGACCCAGCATGGTCTGGTAACCCTCGGGCATCTTTTCTATGAATTCATGGGCTTGTGCGATTTTAGCGCATTCCTGCACTTCCTCTACCGTCGCATCCGGCCTGGCAAATTTCAGGTTGTCCTCGATGCTTCCGGAAAAGAGCACCGGCACTTGTAAGGCGATCCCGATTTGTTCCCGGAGCTTACTCTGCGCCAGTTCCCTCACATCAATATCGTCGATCAGCACCTGCCCCTGGGTAGCTTCATAAAAACGGGGGATCAGGTGTATCAGTGTGGTCTTGCCCGAACCTGTGGCACCCAATATGGCCACTTTCTCACCGGGCTCCACCGTAAAACTCAAATCCTTTAAGACGCAGTCGGCACCATGACTGTCATAGTCGAAACAGACATTCCGGAACTCCACTTTCCCTTTGACCTGGAAATCCACTTTGGCGCCAGGCTGATCTTGTACATCGCTTTGCTGCTCGAAGACCTCCCCGATACGTTTGGCCGATGCTTCCGCCCGGGAGACCATCATCATGACCATGGCCATCATAATGAGACCGAACATGATCAGCATCAGGTAGTTGATGAAGGCCTGGATCTGACCGATCAGAATGCCATTTTTAGCAAAATCCACACCACCCAAGTATAGGGCTCCCACGATAGCCAGGTTGGAAATCACCATGATCAGGGGCATCATTAGTGCGATGCGTTTATAAGCCTCAATCGAAGTCTGATATAGATCGTCATTGACCTTTTCGAACCGACCTCTCTCGAAATCGCTGCGCACGAAGGCTTTGATAACCCGGATACCGGAAAGGTTCTCTCCAATTACCGAGTTGACCGCGTCAATCTTCTCCTGGACCTTGGAAAACATAGGGAAGGCATAACGGATCAGAAATATCATGCCGATAAGCAGCATGGGGATCATCGCCATGATGACCAGGGACAGACTGGGACTGGTAAGAATAGCCATGGTCAGTCCTCCAATCAGCAACAGTGGTGACCTAAGCGCGATCTTCAACCCCATCAGCACTGTGGTCTGGACCTGATTGACGTCATTGGTAGCCCGTGTAATCAGCTGACCTGTCTCAAGTCTGTCCACATTGCCACGGGACAAACGCATGATCTTTTCAAAAACCTGTTCCCTCAAATCCCCTCCCAGACTCTGGGAAGCGATGGAAGCATAATAGTTACTGACCAAACCCGATACCATCCCTAAGATGGAGGCGCCGATCATCAGCATGCTCATCTTCCCGATATACCTGAGGTCCTGGTTGGCCACACCCGTGTCGATCATCCGTTGCATGATGGCCGGCAGTAGAAGGTCCATCAGCACTGCACCCATAATGAAGGTTGGTGCCAGAATGGCTGCTTTCTTGTAGTTTTTCAATTGTTTCAGCAATTTCATAAGATGTTTCATATTCGTCTACCTTTGCATGGATGCCCAGTGACACCCATATTCTCCCTAATTCTGGCTAGCATGTCCTTCAAACAGTCTTTCTCCTCAGAGCTGAAATCCTGCAGTGCCAATTGCTCTTGTTTTTTCATATCTTGTCTCAGGATCCGCATAGTGTCCCTGGCTTTCTGGGTCAGATAGACATGCATCGATCGCTTATCTTGTGGATCACGCTTGCGCTCCAAGAATCTCGCTTTCTCCATACGGTTCACCATCTTGGTCAGTGTCGCTGGACGGATATCCATCCACTCCCCGATATCCCGTTGGCTGCTGCCATCGTGGCGGTGTAGATAACCAAGGAGCTGCGGTTGACCTTGGTACAGACCGAGTTCTTCCAGATTCTCATGTAATTTACGGTGAATCAACCGGGATGTATACCCCAGATCGTGTAACAAGCTATCTTCTCGCATAGGTTCTCCTTGTATTATGAACATATAGCAAAGCTATAGTTCTTAAGTATTTTGATATAATTTACATAGTGCTGTGGATTAGTTCGTTCTCCTATAGCTTTGACTATTTCGCAAAGGCTCTAACCACATCCCTATGTTCTTTTGTTAATGAGTTAGATAACACTTCGATGTTTTATCTCGGGCAAGGTTACATGACATAGATGTTTGTGGACCGCAGCAACTTTTTAGAAAAGGATGTGTCGCTATGATCTATGTAGGTATTGATGTCGCCAAAAACAAACATGACTGTTTTATCGTTGACTCGGAGGGTGAAGTTATTCATAACGTGTTCACCTTCAAAAACTCTCGCCAGGGATTCAACCAGTTGCTCCAAGCCGTCCCTGATGTAGAGCGATCTCAAATACTAATAGGACTTGAAGCCACCGGACATTACAGCAATAACCTCATCAACTTCCTGACAGAAAACAATCTACCTACGACCATTCTCAATCCTCTGCAAACCAGCCTTTTCAGAAAAGCTCAAACGCTTAGAAAGACCAAAACAGATTCAGTTGATGCTAAAACCATCACTATGATGCTTAGGACAGGTGACTTCAAATCCCATTCACCTGTATCTTACCACCACAGAGAACTTAAGTCACTTGCCAGACACCGTTCACGTCTTATCAAAACCAGAGATTCTTACAAAATGTCCATCACCAGATTGTTAGATATCGTTTTCCCAGAGCTCCCAGCCTTGGTCTGGTCTATCCACCAGGCTTCTGTCTATCAGCTCCTGCTGGCTTTTCCTAACACTCGAGAGATTGCCGACGCTCACCTGACCAAGCTTACTCATGTCCTTAGTAAAGCTTCCAACGGACGTTATGGAAAAGAAGAAGCTGTAGCTATTCGTGATGCAGCTAAAACATCTATTGGCACATGTTCACCATCTTTATCCTATGAGCTTAAGCAAACCATTCACTTGGTTCAAAACCTGCAGAACGAGATTAAAGAGCTGGATCAAAAAATTAAACAGCTTGTTGATGAACTGAATTCTCCCTTGCTCAGCATACCTGGCATTTCCCATCGGTTGGCAGCTGTCATCCTCTCGGAAATCGGAGATATCACCAGGTTTGAATCTCCCGCCAAGCTACTTGCCTTTGCGGGGTTGGATCCATCCACACATCAGTCTGGCAAGTTCACAGCTACTCAAGCCAGAATGGTCAAGCGAGGATCCCCTTACTTGCGCTGGGCCCTCCTGCAAGCCTCCAGGTTGATTGTGATGCGAGATGCGACCTTCAGAGAGTATTATGACAAGAAACGTTCTGAAGGCAAACACCACTATGTCACTCTGTCCCATACGGCTAAAAAGCTGATTCGGGTCATTTACCATCTGCTGTCAACCAACCAGTACTTTGTTGCTCAGTAGCTGCTGATACTTATAATTCAGCACATGTAGCGAAGTCGCTACGTCTTTTTGTGATGCGAAAACCTCTAATAAATTTAGGCTAATAAATTTAGCTCACAAAAGTCACTCATTTCCACTTGACTTCATATAGTTAGTCTTACCGGTTTTTGTTTTGCCGGCTAACTATTTGTCCAGTATACCATATCCCCCACGCTTGTCCAGCACAGTAGCCGATAGTTCACAGAAATTTCATACTAGGAACCTTCACCCTGGTCTATGATATGGGCAAAAAAAAATTGCCCGAAGGCAATTCTTTTTAATTAGCTGATGTGTTTGTTGATCACGTTCATCATAGCGTCCTTGGGCATGAATCCTACCAGTTTGTCTACAACTTTTCCGCCTTTGAAAACCATCAAGGTCGGGATGCTCATGATTCTGTATTCCGATGAGGTCACTACGTTTGCGTCTACGTCCAATTTAGCAACTTTCAATTTTCCTTCAGTATCTCCGGCAATCTCTTCCACTACAGGCGCTACCATTCTACAGGGTCCACACCAAGTTGCCCAAAAATCCACCAATACAGGTTCTTCTGAATTCAAAACTTCTTCCTTAAATGTTGCATCACTTACATGTACAATTGACATATCTTTCACCTCGTTTTTCTTAAGTCTCTATTTGCATTTCCTAATTTCTGATTTCATTATACCCCCTAGGGGTACCTGTGTCAACCTTTTCAACTAACTTTTTTCAAAGTCTATTTTTCGTCCCGCTCCTGCATCGGCAGATAACTGCTCTTGCTGGATACCGATTTGTAGGCCGGACGGATGATCTTCTGTTCAGAGACCAGCTGCTCAATGCGGTGCGCACACCAACCGGCAGCCCTGGCCACGGCGAAGATGGGTGTATAGAGGTCTCCTGGAATATTCAGCATATCGTATACCAGTCCGGAGTAGAAATCCACATTGGCGCAGATGGCGAAATCATCGCCCTTCAGGTCCTTGAATAGCTGCTTGGACAGGCGTTCCACACTCTGGTAGAGTTTGAACTCCTCCACCCGGTCTTTTTCCACCGCCAACTCCAGCGCTTTCTCTTCCAAGACTATAGCCCTGGGATCACTGTTGGTATAGATGGCATGTCCCATGCCGTAAATCAGGCCCGTCTTGTCGAATGCATCCTTCTTGGCGATCTTCATCAGGTAGTCATAAACCTCCTGCTCATCGTTCCAATCGGATATATGCTCCCGGATATCGGCCATCATCTCAAGCACCTTGCGGTTGGCCCCGCCGTGTTTCGGTCCCTTCAAAGCGCCCACGGCAGCTGACAGTGCCGCATATGTATCCGTCCCTGAAGAAGAAACCACGTAGGTTGTGAAAGCCGAGTTGTTACCGCCGCCATGCTCTGCATGGATGACCAGACACAGATCCAGAAGCTCCGCTTCCTTGGCTGTGAACTTGTTGTCCGGACGGATCATGTGCAATATGTTCTCCGCCGTCGAATATTCTTTCTTGGGCGCATGAATATACAGGCTGGCATCGTTGTAGTAATGCGATTTGGCCTGGTATCCATATGCCACCATGGCTGGCATTTTGGCAATCATGTCAACGCTCTGCCTGGTGATGTTGCGGATGGAAATATCATCCGGATTATTGTCATAGGAATAGGATACCAGCAGGCTTCGCTGGATCTTGTTCATGATATCCGTACTGGGATTCTTGAGAATCATGTTCTCCACGAAACCGTTCGGCAAATTGCGGTGATTGCCTAGTGTCTCGTTGAACTCCTGCAGTTCATCCTTGTTCGGCAGCTTGCCGAACAGCAACAGAAAGATGGTCTCCTCGAAACCGAAACGGCCTTCCTGCAAAAATCCTTGACAGAGTTCACGCAAAGGGATGCCCCGGTATGTAAGGTTCCCGGCATCCGGTACCTTCTCACCGTCCACGATGATATAACCATGAACCTCAGCGATAGATGTCAGGCCCACCAGAACCCCCGTACCGTTCTCGTTACGCAGACCCCGTTTTACCTCGTATTTCTTATATAGATCCGGTTCGATGTGATTATTCGTTTCGGCCATATCAGCCAGTTTATCGATAATGACTTGCTCTTTGTTTGACAGCATATTGTATTCCTTCCTCTCTTGCATTTATCTTAGGACTTATAATAGTCTCTATTTAACCATCTAATAATTATACCAAAAGGTTAGTAATTATACAAAGGCTTTGCTCCTGATTACCCCTGACAATCTGGAAGAAAAGGGCTTTCAGGCATGTAATACAACCAGAAACGGCTGCGCATCTGCGCAGCCGTCCATATGCTTGATAATTATTCAACTTTTGTTTAACACTATTGCATCGTAGTAATCCATACGGCATTGTTGGGAGCATCCCACTCAACACCGGAATCTAAATTCTCACCAATGAAGCGTAGCGGGATCAAGGTTCTACCGTTGACGATTCTGGCCGGTACGTCAATCTTCACGGCTTCTCCGTTTACATAGACAGTATCTTCATTGATTTTCAGCTTGATCACTTTGCCTTCCTTCTCAGCAGTCACCGTCTGCGTGGCATCGTCCCAGCTTACCTGCATATCCAAAGCCTCAGCTGTCTTTCTCAAAGGAACCAATGTGCGGCCACTTTCCATGCGGGGTTGCTCGTCATAATATACACGTTTTTCATCGACCAGCACCTTCATGGCATCCATCTCTTCATTCACCACATCATAGAAATCTATGGAATTGGCTAACGTCAACTCTGGGAATTCGATTTCATCGATGGCGTTGATCTCGGTAATACGATCACTGAAGGTGATGGTAACGTCGATTACAGGCTCTTCCTCCATGGTCCAAGTCTGTCCGAATGCTTCGGAAAACTCTTTGGGGTTGATGCTCAGTCCGATGGTTCCCTCGGTCGCTACCAGATATCCATCGCCGTCGATCATATAAGTGATTTCGATGCCGTCTGCGTTCAGCAGTTCAATCTCGTCCAATGTATCGAAGAATTCTTCAACCAAAATCAACAGTTCAGCCTGTCCCTCGTCGGACAAGAAAGCATCGATGCTGTTCTGGATCATTGCCAATTCAGGCTCGTCCCCGTCTTCAGGAATGGCTTCACTCACAAGACCCATGTAACCTTCCATGAACGTGCTCAGATAGCCTTCTTCAATGCTGAATTCCACAAAGTAGCGCAACCAATCCTTGAGCTCCTCATCATTCATATCCAGCTCATAGACCTTGACACTCTCTCCGTCCAGCGTGTCTTTGCCCACATAGCGCAGGTCGTTGCCGGAGTAATCCCAGTTATCCATGAACTCTTCAACCAAATCTTCCATCTCTTCCTGGAAACCGAATGACATTTCCATGATGCCGGAATAATCGATACCCATGGTCTCATTCATGACATCGGAAGAAAGCAACATATAGTCCTTGCCGGCCATTTCCGGTATCTCCTGCGTCAGCATAGGCGGCAACTGGATGATTTCCTCGAAATACAGGTCATCATCAGTTACATTCACATCCAACCAGATTCCCATTGGCATGGGGCCCATCGGGCTATTCAGCATCATTTCTATGGCGCCCTTGACCAGGGTCTGCTCCTCATTCACCATCATGCGTTGGGAAATGCTTATGGAGGACGCGTTGATCATATCCAGAATTGGCTGTATCTCCGCCATGTCCTCGTCGGACATTCCGCTCATTTCAACATAAATGCTGGCTTCCATGTCATCCTGGTAGGACAACATCTCTGCGTTCTTCAATGAAGCCTCATATAGTGCCATCTCCGCACTGGAGCAGCCCGTAAGCAGGGTTACTGCATAGAGCACCACCAGCAGCAGCGCTAAGGATCTTTTCTTTGTATTCATAATATCCCCTTTCCTAACCTTCCTTATGTTAATTATATCTTTTTTTTGCACACTTGTAAGGAATATCGTTTTCATATACAAACTATTCTCCGTCCGCAGCAAAAAAAAGGAATCTTCCGGAGAAGATTCCTTTCTGTGGTTGCATATTGTGTACTCTTAGCTGAAGAGACCCAGGTAGTTCTGAGTGTTGTCGGTCTCGGTAAACTTGTCCACGATGGTAGCGGACAGAGCGCCAGTCGGGCAGGAGGAGATACATACTCCACAGTTTCTGCACAGGTCGCGGTCCACAGTCATGATGGGGAAGTCCAGCTGACGTGCGTCGTAGGAACAAGCCTCTACGCAACGCATGCAGTTGATACATCCGCAGTGCATACAACGGGCAGCTTCTTTTCTGTCGTCGTCTTCCAGAAGACCCAGTTCCACTTCGTTGAATCCAGGAACTCTGTCTTCCACGTCGATGAAGCACTCGTCCATTCTGCCTTGTACATCGTCGTTCAGATCGATGAAATGCAGACGATTGGCTTCCAGCTCGCCCTGAAGGTCTCCGCTGCCGCCCAATTCGAAGTCGATGGCTTCAGCAGATCTTCTGCCGCCGGCTACAGCTTCGATAACCGATTTAGGTCCGGTTGCGCAGTCACCGGCAACATATACGCCAGCTTCAACGGATTTTCCGCTCTTCATGTCGATTACGTTCGGGATGAAATCACCAACGATGGTCTGCCCGGTAGCCAGGATTACGATGTCAGCATCGATAGCCACATCAGCATCACCAGTCGCTTCCGGTCTTCTTCTTCCGGATCCGTCCACAGCGCCCAACTTCATGGGTGAGTAGTACAGCTTATCTCCGTCGATCTTGGAAGGAGCTGCCAGGAATTTATAGGCTACGCCTTCTTCTTTAGCGTGAGCGATCTCTTCGGTGTAAGCCGGCATCGCGTCTTCGTCTCTTCTGTATACCACGGTAACTTCGTCAGCAGACAGTCTCAGTGCACTTCTGGCTGCGTCGATTGCTACGTTACCACCACCTATGACGGCAACTTTCTTGCCTTTCATGGAGCCGACAAGGTTCATGTTCACGTCTCTCAAGAAGGATACGCCGGAAAGAACGTTTCCGCTTTCCTGTCCGTCGATGGAGATATCCGGATCGCCGTGTGCGCCCAAGGCCACGATTACGCCGTCAAACTGTTCTTTGAGTTCCGCAATACTGATGTCGGTTCCCACTCTGACGCCGGTTCTGATCTCAACGCCCATGCTCTCGATGCGCCCGATTTCCAGGTTCATGATGTCCTTAGGTAGTCTGTAGTCAGGGATACCAACAGCCAGCATACCACCAGCGATAGGAAGCGCTTCAAAAATCTTCACGCCATAGCCAGCTTTGGCCATGTAGTAAGCAGCAGACAGACCAGCCGGGCCGGAACCTACGATGGCGATGTCTTTGCCATTGTATGCAGCCAGCTCAGGGATAGGCAGTTCGTTACCGCAAGCCATGTAGGTCTCGTCGGCAGCCGCTCTTTTCAGAAGGCGGATGCTGATGGGCTCATCTACGAAGCTACGACGGCAAGCCGCTTCACAGGGGTGGTCACATACTCTACCACAGATGGCTACCAAAGGATTAGCATGGCTTACTGTGTTGTATGCGCCCAGGTAGTCACCACGACGTACCTGATCGATGTACAGAGCCGCATCCACACCAGCCGGGCAAGCTTCCTGGCAAGGTGAGTAGTCGGCATCATATTTGAATTGGAATTTAACGTCGGATTCCTTGTCTTCTTCTCTTTCACCTACATGAGGTTTGTTCTCAAACGGTGCTGCCAGTGCAGGCAATGCAGCGCCTACAGCCTCAGTCAGCGAGTTGTAACCCAACTGCTTCAACAGGACGGAAAGGTCCTTACAAAGCTTGGTGTAGACTTCGATGCCCTTGATGATGGCGATGGAACATACACCGACAGCCTTACAGCCGACCATCAGGAACTCAACCAGGTCTTCTGCGTTGGTAACACCACCGATACCGTAAAGGTTCAGGTCCTCGATGCCATCTTCCTTGGCATTGTGGGAGATTTCTGCGTTGATTCTCATGGCGATGGGTCTCATGGCACCACCGGACATCCAGCCGAAGCCGTCAGCCGAGCCCATGGCCGATCTCTGGTTGTAGATATCTACTTTTAGGGTCGGGCCGATGGAGTCGATGGCCGCGATAGCGGAAGCACCCAGCTCCAGGCAGGTTCTGGCGCAACCGGCGGGATCCGCCCAGTTGGCGCTCAATTTACAGATAACGGGGATGGACACACGCTCGAGCGTGGCTTTAAGCATGGGGATCATGTCGAATTCAGTATAGGAAACCAACTCGATGAAATCCGCACCAGCTGCTTCTGCTTTGGCAACGATAGCTTCCGCTTCCGGCAGGGTGTGACCTACAGATGCGATTACTACAGCACCCGCTGCTTTGGTCATGGGGATTTCTCTTTCGAACCATACTTCAGGATCTGAATCCGCCCATTTCTCACAGTTGATCAGTGAGTCATTGTTGTGCATCGCGATGTGAGGTACCGGGTTGACAGCTCTTTCCTTACGGATGGTTTTGGTAACCACCGCACCAGCGCCACACTCGTGTGCGCGAATCATACCTTCTGCTGCGAAGGAAAGGGGTCCGGAAGAAAGAATCAATGGTGACTGCATCTTCACACCACAGAGCTCTGTGGTAATGTCCGCGCCTTTAAAATCCTCGGGCAAATCCTTCATCCATCTAATGTTTCTTATACTTTGCATAACTACCTCCAAAATAATTTTCTAATCTATGTTCAGTATGTACTGAATGCTTCTTAATCTTCCAGCTTATCCTTGGCATCTTCAATGGCGTCGACAACCTGCTTGTAACCGGTGCAACGGCACAGGTTACCCGAAATGGCTTCCACGATTCTCTCGCGATCGGCCTCAGGATACTTGTCCAGAACGTTCTTGCCAGACAGCACCAGTCCTGGAATACAGAAACCGCACTGCAGAGCATTGTGTTCCACGAAG
>DAOUPV010000057.1 GCA_030625965.1 Clostridia bacterium | reverse complement strand
CTGGAACACGCAGTGATGGGAATCCAGGATCCTGTTGAGGCGCTTGAAACCATCCACCGGACCCTGGCGGATTTGATGGGTGCATCCCATGAATAGGTTGGGACGGAATCTTACTTTCTCGGCCATGCTGCTGGCAGTGGGGATCCTGTTGCCTCAGCTATTCCATATGCTGGGCAACCTGGGCACGGTCCTGTTGCCCATGCATCTGGGCATCCTGCTGGCCGGATACCTGCTGCCGCCCGGTTGGTGTTTGATGCTGGGATTACTCACACCGCTGGTCTCTTCGGTGCTCAGTGGCATGCCGCCTTTTCCGCTCAATTATCTGATATCGGTCGAGCTGGCGGTGTTGGGTGTCAGTCTGTCTCTGCTCCACAGAAGAGGTTGGTCGGATAGAAAGCGGCTCATCGTAGCCATGCTCCTGGCTCGCTCGGTGCGCATCCTCGCGACTTGGATAGTGGCCCAGGCCCTATCGTTTCCCTTCAATCTTTTGGGACTCATGAGTCTGATATTCGTGGCTGGTCTGCCGGGCATCCTGATCCAGATATTCTGGCTGCCGCCGTTGGCTAGGAGGATCAGAAACATACTGTATTCGAATTAGGAGGATATCATGCAAGAAACTGTTGCTGTAGATAGGACGGAACTTTTGGAGCTGGTGCAGGAGATGATCCGCATTCCCAGTTATACAGGCCAGGAAGGGGAGCTGGTCCGCTTTCTGGAGAAACACATGCTGGAAAAGGGATTCGATGCGGTATCGATCGATGCGGCCGGCAATCTGACTGGTACGATTCGCGGGATGCATCCCGGCCCGGCCATCCTTTTCGATGGACACCTGGATACGGTGGAAATCGGCAATCCTGCGGACTGGCGGGTAGGACCTTTTTCCGGAGAAATCCTGGAAGGAAGACTCTACGGCAGGGGAACCTCGGACATGAAAGGCCCTTTGGGGGCGATGATCCATGCAGCGGGCCGCATAGATAAGGAAAATCTCTGGGGCAGCATCATCGTCAGTGGTACGGTGGCCGAAGAGGTGGCCGAGGGGATATCCTTATTGCGGGTACTTGATGCGCAGAATCCGGACCTGGTGGTTATCGGGGAATCGACCGATCTCAGGCTAAATACCGGGCAAAGAGGCCGGGCGGAGATCTCTCTCAAGACCTTCGGCAAGCGGGCCCATAGCGCCAGCCCCTATGCGGGTGTGAACGCGGTCACAAAGATGATGAAGCTACTAGCTGGCTTTTTTGAAGCGTACCATCCCAAGGTGCATCCGGTGCTGGGGGAAGCCATTTTGGAGTTGACGGACATCATCTCCAGTCCTTATCCTGGTGCTTCGGTGATGCCGGAACTATGCGAGGTCACCTTCGACAGAAGGCTTCTGACTGGGGAGACTAGGGAGGAGGTGTTGGCTGAGATTGAATCGCTACTTGCTCCGTATAAAGAGGAGATCCGCTACGAGCTGTCTGTCCGCGCTAACGATGTCCTGACCTGGACAGGTACGGAACTGGGCGGGGTGCGTTTCGCGCCGGCCTGGAACTACGATGTGGATGAACCTTGGAACCAAGCTGCCTACCAACTACTATCTGAAGCTGGACTGGTTGAGGGGTTGAACACCTATGCCTTCTGCACCAACGGAAGCGCCAGCGCCGGTATCAGGAATATCCCTACCATCGGCTACGGACCGGGGCACGAAGTTCAGGCCCATACTGTGGACGAGTACATTGAGGTGGACAGTCTTGTCCGGGGCGCTGAAGGATATCTGCTGCTGATGCAACAAATGGGAAGGGCATGGGGGCGTTAGATGGATGTTCTATTGGTAATTGATATGCTTAACGATTTCATTGAACCGGATGGGGCGCTATACTGCGGCCCGGCGGCGGAGAAAATCGTACCCTTTGTTGCGGAGAAGGTCAATCAGTTCAGGACCGAGGGGAAACCGATGATTTTCGTGGCCGATAGCCATGAACCGGACGATAAGGAGTTCGCCATGTTCCCACCCCACTGTATTATGGGAACCCAGGGGGCGCAGGTGTGGGGTAGTCTGTGGAAGGAGGGCGATCCTTTAATCCGTAAGACTCGCTACAGCGCATTCTATGGTACGGAAATGGATGACTTGCTCGGATCCTACCGGAAAGAGGGGCCGCTAAACGTCCATGTGGTAGGCGTCTGCACCAACATCTGTGTCATGTATACGGTGGAGGAGTTGAGGAACCGGGACATACGGACTATTGTCTACAAAGACGGTGTGGCATCCTTCGATGAGGCGGCCCATGATTTCGCCCTCTCCCAGATGGAATCGGTGCTGGGTGCGGAACTGGTCTAGGCCTGTTTTCAAACAAAATAATAGTTTATAAACATACAGGCGGGCCGAGGTCCGCCTGTTTCGTTGCTTTCTCTTGATATTCGCTCTATATTTGATAAAATTTAGGAATGGGTCAAACCTTATAACGTCTTATAGGAGGGCAACATATGAAATTTTTCGTCGTTGGGGCTTACGTACTGCTCCTAGTGACAATCGCTTACTATTCATCCAAGAAAACCAAGAACGTGGATGATTTCTTTTTGGGTGGCAGGACCATCGGCCCCTGGTTGTCGGCATTCGCCTACGGCACATCCTACTTCAGTGCCGTGATCTTCATCGGATACGCTGGCAAGATCGGCTGGAATTTCGGCCTGTCCGGTCTGTGGATCGTACTGGGGAATACCATCGTGGGAACCATGCTGGCTTGGATGGTGCTCGCCAAACCGACACGGACCATCACCAAGCGCATCGGTGCGCTGACCATGCCAGTCTTTCTGGAAAAACGTTACGACGCACCCAAGATGAAGGTGGTGTCCGCCATCATCATATTCGTATTCATGGTGCCCTATTCGGCATCCGTCTATATGGGATTGTCCTATCTGTTCGAGCAGGTATTCAATATCCCCTTTGTCTATGCGCTTCTGTTCATCGCGGTATTGACTGCGGTCTACCTGACGTTGGGCGGATATTTCGCATTGACACTGACAGATCTGGTGCAGGGTTTCGTAATGCTTTTCGGGGTATTCGTGCTGCTCTTTTACGTGGCCAACTCAGCACAACTGGGAGGAAGCTTCGCTTCCGGTATCGCCAAACTGAAAGACATCAACCCCAGCCTGACGGCGTCAGTCGGCCCTCCGGGCGTACTGCCGCTGGCCTCATTGGTCATCCTGACTTCTCTTGGTGTTTGGGGACTTCCCCAGATGACCCAGAAGTTTTATTCCATTAAAGATGAAAAAGCGGTGCGGCCCGCCATGGTGGTCTCCACCATATTCGCCGGCATCATCTCCTTAGGAGCTTACTTTACGGGAGCTTTCGGTAGACTGTTCCTGGATAATACGGTGCCGACCATTGCCGGGATTGCCAATTATGACATGGTGATGCCCCGGATGTTGGTGGCGGCCATGCCCGAATGGGGTGTGGTGTTGCTTCTTCTGCTGGTATTGGCGGCGTCCATGTCCACCTTGGCGGCATTGGTACTGGTGGCCAGCTCGGCCATCGCCATCGACCTGGTGGAGCGTACCTTCTTTAAGGAGATCGAGAAGAGCAAGGTGGTTGTCCTGATGCGGGTGCTCTGTGTAGTATTCATCGCCTGTTCGGTGCTGATCGCCCTTTATCCGACGGCCATCGTCAACCTGATGAGCATTTCCTGGGGTGCCATGGCAGGATCGTTCCTGGCCCCCTATGTGTATGGGCTCTTCAGCCGCAGGACCACCCGGGCCGGTGCTTGGGCCGGACTCATGACGGGACTTTCCATCATGTGCATCGGAGCCATGATCGTCGGCACCAAATCCCCGCTGATTCCCACCATCGGCGCGGCGGCCATTGTGCTGCCTTTGCTGGTCGTGCCGGTGGTCAGCTACTTCAGCCGACCGCTGTCTGAGGAATATCTAGATAAAATCTATAAGGATGAAGAGGGAAGAGAAAATGATCTGGAACAAACGATATGAAACCATGGACCGGGAAGAACTCGAAGCGCTGCAACTGAGCCGTCTGCAGGAGACGGTGCATCATCTTTATGATCATGTACCCTTCTACAAGGATAAGCTGGACAGCATGGGCTTTCTGCCGGGAGACGTCAAGTCCCTGGCGGATCTAAGACGCCTCCCGATGACCTATAAAACCGATCTCAGAGACAACTATCCATTCGGCATGTTTGCGGTACCCAAGAAGGACGTGGTCCGGGTGCATGCCTCATCCGGCACCACTGGCAAACCTACAGTGGTTGGCTATACGGCTAGGGATCTGGATATCTGGAGCGAGATGACGGCCAGGGTGCTGACGGCTGGCGGAATTACTGCGGAGGATACGGTCCAAGTCGCTTTCGGCTATGGACTGTTCACCGGTGCCTTCGGCATGCATTACGGGTTGGAGAAAATCGGAAGCATGGTGGTACCTGCTTCATCAGGCAATACCGAAAAGCAGATCATGCTGATGCAGGATTTCGGGACCACGGGTCTCATCTGCACCCCGTCCTATGCCCTCTACATGCTGGAAGTGGCGGAAAAGATGGGTGTTAATCCCAAAGAGGACTTGAAGCTCAAATGGGGCCTCTTCGGATCGGAAGGCTGGACGGACGCCATGCGCATGGAGATCGAGAAGCGCTGGAATGTGGACGCCACCGACAACTACGGTATGAGCGAGCTGATCGGGCCAGGGGTTTCTGGAGAATGTCTGCAAAAGGACGGCATGCACATCAACGAGGACCACTTCATCGTCGAGGTCATCGACCCGGATACGGGCGAGGTGCTTCCTGACGGTGAAATAGGAGAATTGGTCTTTACGTCCATCACCAAACAGGCGCTCCCGCTAATCAGATATCGCACCATGGATCTTGCGACCATCACCAAGGAACCGTGCGCCTGCGGCCGAACAATGGCCCGCATGAGCAAGGTCAGGGGACGGACCGACGACATGCTGATCATCCGCGGCGTCAATGTGTTCCCCAGCCAGATCGAAAGTGTTATCGTATCCACAGAGGGTGTGGCACCTCAGTACCAGTTGGTGGTTACCTCCCAGGGATATATGGACGAATTGGAAGTCCAAGTGGAGATGGTCAAGGATGCCTTTACCGACGACTACCGGGTGTTGGAAGACATCGAGTGTACCTTGGCAAACAGACTGCAGACCATTTTGGGCCTCAAGGCCAAGGTGAGACTGCTGGAACCAGGATCTTTAGAGCGCTTTGTAGGTAAAGCCAAGCGCATTGTAGATAAGAGAGAAAGAAAATAAGGAGAAGAATATGAAAACATTGATGACAGGCAACGAGGCCATCGCCAGAGGCGCCTACGAAGCCGGAGTTCGTGTCGGTGTGGCCTATCCGGGCACACCCAGCACCGAGATTTTAGAGAATGTAGCCAATTATGAGGATATCCGTTCCCAGTGGTCACCAAATGAGAAGGTGGCGCTGGAAGTGGGCATCGGCGCTTCCCTGGCGGGTGCCAGGACCCTGGTGGCCATGAAACACGTTGGTGTCAACGTGGCAGCCGATCCTCTGATGACCTTCACCTACATGGGCGTCAATGGAGGACTGGTCCTGATCACAGCGGACGATCCCGGCATGCATAGTTCCCAGAACGAGCAGGACAACAGGATTTTCGGCCGTTTCGCCCAGATTCCGGTACTTGAGCCGTCTGACAGTCAGGAAGTCATTGATTTCATGAAGGAAGCCTATGAGATTTCCGAGAAATTCGACACGCCGGTCCTGTTCCGTGAGACCACCCGGATCGCGCACTCCCAATCTTTGGTTGAATTGTCTGACAGAACCGAAGTGCCTTTGAAGGACTACGTGAAGGATGCCAGAAAGAACGTAATGCTGCCGGCACACGGCAGACTGCGTCATCCCATCGTGGAAGCAAGAAGAGAGAAACTGGCCGAATACGCAGAGACTACCAGCCTGAACCGTGTAGAATGGGGCGACAAGAAGGTGGGCATCATCGCATCCGGAGCAGTATACCAGTATGTCAAGGAAGTGATGCCTGAGGTTAGCGTACTTAAGCTGGGCTTCTCCTACCCGCTTCCCAAGCAGATGATCAGTGATTTCGTTGGTGA
Source organism: Clostridia bacterium (assembly GCA_030625965.1). GTDB lineage: Bacteria > Bacillota > TC1 > TC1 > UBA5767 > UBA5767. Next base: position 8,500 of record DAOUPV010000057.1, on the reverse strand, counting down.
GGTCGAGACCTGCTATGTGATCGAGGAATTGGAGCCTGTCGTGGAAGACCAGATGAAGGCCTGGGGCCTTTCGGTCATCGGCAAGGAACTGTTTCCGCGCATCGGCGAGTTCAGCCCTGAGCTGATTGCCGAGAAAATGAACATCCCCATGGATAAGGCGGCACTTGAGGGAAGAAGTGATATCCCGGTGCGTCCGCCGGTGCTCTGTCCCGGTTGTCCCCACCGTAGCATCTATTTCATCATCAACAAGCTGAATCTCCGGGTGACCGGCGACATCGGCTGCTATACCTTGGGGGCTGCGCCCCCACTTTCGGCCATGGACACCTGTGTCTGTATGGGCGGATCCATACCCGTTTCCCACGGCATGGAGCTGGCCCGCGGCCGTGACTTCGTGAAAGATACGGTAGCGGTCATCGGCGACTCCACCTTCATGCATTCCGGTATGACCGGATTGGCTGACGTGGTGTACAACGGCGGCACCTCCACCATCCTGATTCTGGACAACTCCACTACGGCCATGACCGGCCACCAGGAGAATCCCACCACCGGCCAGACCTTGAGCCAGGGGGCCGGAACCCAGATCGATGTGGAAAAAGTGGCTCGCGCCATGGGTGTTGAACGGGTACGCGTGGTGGATCCCTATGATCTCAAAGCCACGGAACAGGCGCTGAAGGAAGAGACGGCAGCCGAGGCGACCTCGGTAATCGTATTCAGACGTCCTTGCGTGCTCCTCAAGGGATGCGCGCCTACCGGCAATGTAGTGAACGTAGACCAGGATGTCTGCCGGGCCTGCGGCCTGTGCGCCAAACTGGGCTGCCCAGCCATCGTCTTCAAGAGCGACAAGCCGACCATCGACATTTCGCTTTGCAACGGATGCGGTGTGTGTGTCGATGTATGTCCTTTCAATGCCATCAGTGAGGTGAATGACAATGAGTAATAAACCGGTAAATATATTGATTGTAGGTGTAGGCGGACAGGGAACCATCCTGGCGTCCAGGATCCTGGCCTATGTTGCCCAGAATATCGCTAAGGACGTCAAAGTATCCGAGATCCATGGCATGAGCCAACGGGGCGGATCGGTGGTGACCCAGGTGCGCTACGGTGAGAAGGTCTATGCACCGGTAATCGCCGAAGGCACGGCGGACATCATCATTGGATTCGAGAAGCTTGAGGCGCTCAGATGGGCCAAGTACCTGAAGAAGGGCGGCAAGATGGTGGTCAACGATCAGGAAATCGATCCCATGCCGGTCATCATGGGTGTGGCCGAATACCCTGAGAGCATTTATGATTCTTTTGATGGTGAGGAACTCCTGAAGGTTCCAGCCTTGACCATGGCCCGTGAAGTGGGTAACCAGAAGGCCACCAACGTGGTACTGCTGGGCGCTTTGGCCAAGAGTCTCGGCCATGAGGCAACTCTATGGGAAGAAGCGCTTGAGAACACCGTACCCCAGAAGTTCCTGGAGTTGAACCTCAAGGCCTTCCGCATGGGATACGGTTTCGAAGGATAATGGACACGCTGTTTATCGTCAACCCGACGGCGGGTGGAAAACGCGGCGCCGAGGTTTGGCGCAACCTGAGCGGGCGTGCGCTGGAACTGTTCCCGGAGGCGGAGGTCATCTTCACCAAGGGCAAGGACCATGCGGAGGTCATCGCCACCAAGAATCCCCATACACGGTTGATCGTGGTAGGCGGTGACGGAACTTTCCATGAGGCGCTCCAGGGTGGTGTGATCGGTGATTGCGAGATGGGCATTCTACCGGCCGGCTCGGGCAACGATTTGGCACGGGCATTGAACCTGCCTAGGGACCCGGCAGAAGCGCTGGAGGTACTGGGCAAAAAGCGGGTGAAAACCATCGATCTTGGCCGTATCGGGCACGAATACTTTGTCAATGGTGCGGGAATAGGGTATGATGCTAAGGTGACTGACGATGTCAACAAGAGAACCGGACTCATTCAGGGCAGATGGGCCTATTTGACAGCCATCCTGAAGAACCTGCTGTTCTATCCCGGACTAACAGTGGATATCGAGCATGGCGGTGTGACGGAGCAGAAGGAAATTCTCTGCCTGATCGCGGGCAACGGACCGTATTTAGGCGGTGGTATCCCAGCGGTGCCGGAAGCGGACAACACAGATGGGTTACTCAGTTTCTCTGTCATCGAGAACGTTGGCCTTTTGAAGCGTATCCGCTACCTGCGCAAGGTGTTAACCGGCAAGCATAGCGGCGAGGATTTTGTCTCTATGTTTAATGAAACCAGCTTGAGTGTTTTGTGCAAAGATGATATGCTCTATCATCAGGACGGAGAAGTGTTCAGCGGCAAATCGGTGGTATTCGAAATTTGTCCGGGAAAACTGCGCATCCTGTCATAGGAGAAGCCAATGGAAAACAAGGAACGTATCGAGAAGAGATTATTGGACATCCGGCCCGACATACAGGCGGACGGCGCGGACTTCCAGATCATAGACATCACGGATGACGGTATCGTCACCCTGAAAATCAAAGGCAGCAAGAATAACAAACCGAGGACCCGGGAGACGCTCAGGCGCCTTTTGGACTACATACTTCGCAAGGAACCCGAAATCACAGGCTACCAGCGCATCGAAAAGATCGACTGGGAGACTCCCCGGGAAAAAGGCATAAAGGGGTTTTTCAAAAATCTATTTTAAAGGAGAAAGAAAATGAGAGAAAGAGTAGAAGCAGCATTAGAGAAGATCAGACCAACACTACAGGCAGATGGTGGAGACATTGAATTGGTGAACATCACCGAAGACGGTGTGGTAGAAGTGAAACTGAAGGGTGCTTGCGGCGGATGCCCCATGGCAACCCTGACCCTGAAAAACGGCGTGGAACGCGTTTTGAAGGCTGAGATTCCTGAAGTTAAGGAAGTAGTGGAAGTTAAATAGCAATAAGTGGCTTGATAAGACCGGGACCGGGCACTATATCTAGTGTTCGGTCTTTTCTTATGGGCAAATAACCACTAGATATGCAAAATAATCATGATGGTTCTATTGACACTGTATTTCCCGTTGATGTATTATAGTAACAGGGATGCACTACATATAGTGTTGACGGAGCAAATAATTCTACAATATGGAGGGTAATATGATAACAAGAGTACAGAAAAGAAACGGCGACATCGTTGATTTTGACATTGCCAAGATTGAAAGAGCCATCTTAGCGGCCGCGGAATCCGTGGGGAGCCAAGACAAAGAACAGGCAATAAATTTAGCGGAAATGGTCCAAAATATTGTAGTAGAAGTATTTGGCTTCGGCATTCCCAGCGTTGAGGACATCCAGGATATGGTGGAGAAAGTGCTGATCGAGGAAGGCCAGGCTGCGACCGCCAAGGCCTACATCATCTACCGCCAGAAGCATTCTGAGTTGCGTGACGCCAAGAATCTCTTCTTGGATGCTGAATCCATGGTGGATGATTATATCTCGCTGGCTGACTGGAAGGTCAATGAGAACTCCAATATGGGATTTTCCCTCCAAGGACTGAACAACCATATTGTGGACGCCATCACCAAGAAATATTGGCTCAACAAAATATATGAAAAAGATATTCGCGATGCCCATGTGGGCGGCGACCTGCATATCCATGATTTGGGACTGCTGGCCCCCTACTGTTGCGGATGGGATCTTGAGGGACTGTTGAACAATGGTTTCCAAGGCGCTGTTGGAAAGATCCAGTCCAAACCGGCCAAACATCTGGGTGCCCTGTTGGGACAGATCGTCAACTGGCTCTATACCTTGCAAGGCGAGGCGGCCGGCGCACAGGCAATTTCTTCATTGGATACCTATGTAGCGCCTTTCATCGCCTATGACGAACTGAGCTACGCTGACGTGAAAAAAGCCGTACGTAGTTTCGTCTTCAACCTGAATATTCCAACTCGGGTGGGATTCCAGACACCGTTTACCAACATCACGCTGGACATCGTGGCCCATCCCCTACTCAAGAAGGAGAAGGTGCTGATCGGCGGCGAGCGTCAGGACCGCACCTATGGTGAGTTCCAGAAAGAGATGGACATGTTCAACATGGCCTATTGCGAAGTGATGATGGAAGGCGACGGCGCTGGACGTAGTTTCAGTTTCCCCATCCCCACCATCAACATCACCGACGATTTCCCATGGGATTCTGATGTCTCCAACGCGGTCATGGAAATGACCCGTAAGTTCGGCACCCCATATTTCGCCAATTTTGTGAATTCAGATATGAAACCCGAAGACATCCGCAGCATGTGCTGCCGTCTGAGACTGGACAACCGGGAACTGAGAAAACGTGGCGGCGGCCTGTTCGGTGCCAACCCGCTGACAGGAAGCATCAACGTGGTCACCCTGAACATGGCCCGTATCGGCTACCTCTCCAAATCGGTGGAGGAATTCAAGTCCCGTGTACGTGTTCTGATGGAAAAAGGCAAACGCATCTGTGAAGCCAAGCGTGAGATGCTAGAGGGATACATGGAATCCGGACTCTATCCTTATAGCCGCTATTACCTCCAAGGCGTCAAGGACGTACAGGGAGAATATTTCAAGAACCACTTCAACACCATTGGCCTGAACGGCATGAATGAGGCCTGCCTCAACCTGTTGGGTGAGGACATCACCACGGAAGAGGGCCTGGAGTTCACCATGGAAGTGATGGACTTCATGAACAAGGTCATCGGGATCTACCAGGAAGAGACAGGTAGTCTGTGGAACCTGGAAGCTTCTCCGGCCGAGGGCGCGGCATACCGATTTGCTCGAGTGGACAAGAAAATGTATCCCACCATCATCACCGCAGGTGAGGACGAGGTCTACTACACCAACTCCACCCAGCTGCCGGTAGGCCACACCAATGATGTGTTCGAGGCTATGGAATTGCAGGAACCGCTGCAGACCCGATATACGGGTGGTACCGTGCTCCATGCCTTCATCGGCGAGGAGATCGAGAGCGTTGAGACGGTCAAGTCGGTTCTGAAGAAAGCTTTCCAGAACAGCGAGATCCCGTACCTGACCATCACGCCGACCTACAGCATCTGCCCCAACCACGGCTATTTGCGCGGTGAGCAGATATCCTGCCCCGATTGCGGCGCTGAAACAGAAGTCTGGACTCGTGTGGTGGGCTTCCACCGTCCGGTCAAGGCTTGGAATAAAGGCAAACGGGAAGAGTACAAGCAACGCGTGGAATTTGATACCAAAGTCAGCCTGAAGAACAAACAGAAAAAAACCAAGGAAGCCGTATAGATGATTATCGGTGGGCATCTGAAGACCTCGTTCATCGACTACCCTGAAAAGGTGTCGACCGTGTTCTTCACCCGGGGCTGCAATTTCCGCTGCCCCTACTGCCACAACTCGGAACTGGTGCTGAGCACCGAGGGAGATACAGAATCGGCCTACATCCAGACCTTTCTGGACAAAAAGAAAAAGTATCTGGATGGCATCGTGATTTCCGGTGGGGAGCCGACCATCCACAAGGATCTGCCGGAGTTCATGGCCTGGCTCAAGACCTGGGGATTGCCTCTGAAACTGGATACCAACGGCACCAACCCCAGGATGCTCAAACAGCTGCTTCGTGACGAACTGGTGGACTACGTGGCTATGGATGTGAAGGCGCCACTTAGGAAGTACGGAGAGGTCGCCGCGGCCATGGTTTCCATCCAGGATATTCAAGAGAGTCGCGAGATGCTGATGGCTTCGGGAGTCGACTACGAGTTTCGGACCACAGTGGCCAGGGAACTCTTAAGCCTGGATGATATCGAGGAGATCGCGGATGAGATCTCCGGGGCCAGACGATTTGCACTGCAACGCTTCAAGGACAACGAAGAAGTGCTGGCCGGCCCGGGACAATTCACAGCCTATAGCCCGGAGGAAATGAATGGCCTGCGGGATAGCCTGGAAGAGCGGTTTGAAACTTTTATCATACGATGAAAAGAAGATTTGCGGACGGAGCCAAAGGCTCCGTCCGTTCTTTTGATTTTCTGTGATATAATTGGGTGATATTGGCGAGAAGTTTCCCCAATCCACTTGACAGGCAAGGGCATTAAAATTATACTTGTCTCAATCAGTAAAGATAATTGCGATTCATCTAAAGGTAATGAGAAAGACAGGTCTACTTAGAGAACGAGTTCCAGAGAGCCGGCGTTTTGGTGCAAGCCGGTACGAATTCCTAAGATAGATATCACTTTCGAACTGCCAACCCCAATGAAGTAAGGTTGGACGGGTAGCCCGTTATAGCTAAGACGTTGATTGACGTCGTGAGTGATGAAAGCAGGGTGGTACCGCGTGAATTATATCTCGCCCCTGGCATGGACCAGTGGCGGGATTTTTTTAACCTAAATTTCAAATTTAGTTGCAAAGGAAAGAGGAATATCATGATTATTTATTTGGATGGAAAGTATGTACCCAAAGAGCAGGCTGTCGTATCTGTATTCGACCATGGACTGTTGTATGGAGACGGAATATTCGAAGGCATCCGTGCCTACCACAATCGGGTATTCAAGATGGAAGAGCATATCGACCGCTTGTACGAGAGCGCCAAGACCATCATGCTGGAAATAGGCATGAGCAAAGAGGAGATGACCGAGGTGGTCTTAGAGACCCTGCGCAAGAACGACCTGCGTGAAGGTTACATCCGTTTGCTGGTCACCCGTGGCGTGGGCGATTTGGGATTGGATCCCAGACGCTGCCCCAAGGCCAGCGTGATCTGTATTGCCGCCAACATCCAACTCTATCCGGAAGAACTGTACCAGAAGGGCATGGAGATCAATACGGTGGCCACCAGAAGAAACATCGCCGAAGGTGTGAACCCAAGGGTCAAATCCCTCAACTATATGAACAACATTTTGGCCAAGATTGAAGCCGTGCGCATGGGTTGTCCTGAAGCGCTGATGCTGAACAACGAAGGCTACGTGGCTGAAGCCACTGGAGACAACGTATTCTTGGTGAAAAAAGGTGTTCTACTGACACCGCCCATCTCCGCCGGTATCCTGGAAGGCATCACCCGCAATGCGGTGATGGAACTGGCCAGGGAACGTGGCATGGAAGTGAAAGAATTGACTCTTACCCGTCATGATGTTTACAATGCGGATGAGTGCTTTCTGACCGGATCTGCCGCGGAAGTAATTGCAGTGGTATCCGTAGACGGTCGTGTGATCGGCGAGGGTGTACCGGGAGAGAAAACCAAAATGCTGAACGCGGATTTCAGAGAGCTTACCAAGAGCGACGGCCCTGAAATCTTTAGATAAGGAGTAGGATATGAGAAGCGATAGCGCCAAATGCGGCATCAACAAAGCGCCGCATAGATCTTTATTCAAAGCCAGCGGATTGACCGACGAAGAAATTGCCAGACCTATAATCGGCATCGTCAATTCCCACAATGAGATCGTACCGGGTCACATCAACCTGGACAAGATCTCGGAAGCGGTCAAGGCCGGTGTCCGGATGGCCGGCGGAACACCGCTGGAATTCCACACCATAGCCGTCTGCGACGGCATTGCCATGAATCATAAGGGCATGAAATATTCCCTGGTCAGTCGCGAACTGATCGCGGACACCGTGGAGGTAATGGCCACGGGCCATCCCTTCGACGCATTGGTATTCATACCCAACTGCGATAAAGTGGTACCTGGTATGCTGATGGCGGCAGCCAACATCAATATCCCGTCCATCTTCATCTCGGGCGGACCCATGCTGGCAGGCAGACACAAAGGCAAAGCCATCAGTCTGGCCACCATGTTCGAGGCGGCTGGCAGTGTGAATGCCGGCAAGATGTCTGAAGAGGAACTGCTGCAGATGGAAGACGAAGCTTGTCCCACCTGCGGATCCTGCTCCGGCATGTTTACAGCCAATTCCATGAACTGTCTGACCGAGGCCATCGGGATGGCCTTGCCGGGCAACGGCACAGTACCGGCGGTCTTCTCGGAGCGTATCCGATTGGCCAAACACGCGGGCATGCGTATCATGGACCTGCTTGAAGAAGACATCAGACCCAGAGATATTATGAATGAGGAAGCCTTCAGAAACGCCATCAAGATCGATATGGCACTGGGGTGCTCCACCAATACGGCATTACACATTCCGGCCATCGCTCATACGGCGGGCGTCAAGATGGGCTTCGAGGAGTTCAATGAGATGTCCAAGATCACACCGCAGATCTGCAAGCTTTCACCGGCATCGGATACCCACATCGAGGATCTCTATTATGCCGGCGGCATAAACGCTGTAATGAAGGAACTGGCAAGCCAAGGTCTATTGGACGTGTCTCTGCCCACAGTTTCGGGTAGCGTACAGGACAATATTGACCGCGCGGTTATCCGTGACCGTGAAGTGATTCGCACCAAGGAGACGGCATTCAGCCAGGATGGCGGACTGGCCATCCTCTGGGGATCGCTGGCACCGGACGGTTGTGTGGTCAAGAAGGGTGCAGTTGCCCAGGAGATGATGGTTCACAAGGGCCCGGCCCGAGTGTTCAGCTCTGAAGAAGACTGTGTGGCATCCATTAGCGCTGGCGAGATCAAAGCGGG
>DAOUPV010000053.1 GCA_030625965.1 Clostridia bacterium | reverse complement strand
TTTGCACGTGATTGCTGTTTCTCTTTATCCCAGTATGAAACTGATTCATAAGCATATGTGATACCTGAACGTTTATCTGTTTGATGTATAATAGCTGCCATACCAGCACCTCCTCGTTATGTATATAGTATCACATAACGAGGGATAAGTTAAGAACAACTAGAATAAAACCACTATTTACAAAGGTTTCAGACGATTTAAGCACGGGATATCGTTAGGTGTTGGCGGGAATGCAGGGTCTAAGGCCGGGCAATGGGTGCAAGGGCGGGAAATCTTATCGCTTCTGTACAGGATCCGGTTCAGGTCCATCTCAGGATGTGCGCCGGCTCGGTGATCTTTGATGGCCTGGCAGATCTGGTCTGTTTCCGTTTGCGAATAGCCACACTCTTGTAGAATTTCCAGTGCCAGCTTCGCGCTGCTTATAGCGTGATCCAGACCTTCGGCATATTCCTGCCACCTGCCGATATCGTGCAGCAGACCTGCAGCAAAGATGATGTCCTTGGCCAGACCCAAGCCCTCTTCCAGGGACAGGATATAGGCGACCCGGGACACGTCTATCGTGTGCGTGAGGTCATGATGGCAAAACACCCGATTGACTTCTGCGGCGGCGTTTCTGATCAGATATTTCTTATATATCGGATTCCGAAGGATCCTGTTGATTCTATCCATTTCTGCTCCTTATACTGTGCAGGCTTCCGCAAGCGAATATTGTGTATCATTATAACCACAGGATTATGTCCTAGCAAGACGATAAATCCAGCTTCCGACAATGTGAAGAATAGTCCTAATTGTACCGGTACAAAAAGATAATGGGCGAGGGCCCATTAAACTTTCTAGCTATGAAATTACGTTAGCGATATTCCCTAGATAGGTAGCGTGTAGGATTTGAGGCAAGGTCTAGTGATAGAGGCTTCTAGAGACCGTCCTGCAGTTGTCGGATGAATGATTCGGGATCGCTGAACAGCTGTTCGCGCTCCAGGGCGAACTTATCAGCCAGGACCATCTGCCTGTTAAGTTTGGACAGTATCCTTCTGACACGGCTGTTTCGGTTGTGTAGCACACTCTGGGGGATTAGCGGCAGAATCTTGTACTTGATGCTATTCAACAGGCCATTGAAGTTCCTCTGGAGAGGGCCTTTCTTTTTGCTGCCGACCTGTCCGATCATATGGGCCATTTCCAGATGGAATACCATGTTGCCGTAGATGGCGCAACCGCCCGATTTGGTCATGCGCTCTAAGCCACACCAGTCCAGTTTCTCCTGGTAGGCCTTGTAGAGATAACCTACACCGGAATCTCCGATCACGGTGGAGTACTGGTTCTGGAAACGCTGACAGGATTCGCTTTTCGTTTCTTCCTCGGATATGCGCAGCTCAGGCTTGTATTCGAGATAGAAGTCCCGGGTGAAGCAGAGGAACGAAGTGGGCTTTACCGGGTCACCGTTCTTGCTGGTGGTGCAGAGCACGCAGTGCTCATCCAGCCGGTCGAAGACCTTCCTGTTCCAACCCGTTTGGATAGGGAAGGAATCCACATGGAAGATAGCTAGGTGAGTGGCTCCGTCGCTGACGGCGGTATGCAGCAGCTTTTTCAGGTAGTAGGAGTGTTCCTCAGCTAACCTCAGATCCGTAGCGGGAATGGTGCATAAATTCACCTTGGGATGATTCTCCAGCTTGGTCCGTAACTCGGGAGTCAGGCGGTTTGCGGATCCATAGATTGTATAGTCACAGTCAGTGTTTCTGTCGATGTAATCCAGATGCAGGTCAAGCAGGGGCTCATTGCCCGGTGCGACCAGGTAAACTACGATGATACCAAGCTTCATGAGGATACCACCTGGCCTAGTCGACAGGCTTCCCGGTAAAGGCGGAAGTCAATCCGGTCCGGGTCAAAGTCGATGTCCGAAAGCAGGATTCTTTGGTCTTTTTTGATGTCTCGTTTAAGTAATACCTGCTCAGCGAGACAGATGGGGAGGCCTTCGGCTGCTTCCTGCCCTGCTTGGTTCTCGATTAGACCGTAGCAGTGGTATCCGCCGATGCCATCCAACAACTCGCCAGCCGAAAGATCATGCTTGGCGTAGGTGAAGACATTGGTTTTGAAGCCGGCGTTCGCCAACATCAACGACTTATTCTCCCGTTGGGCTTCGATGACGCTTTTCATGGCTTCTATATGACACAAGTGATAATGTCGGTAGAAGAGATAGAAGGGTCCGTCTCCCATCTTATAATAGCGGAGCATATCCTGCTGATAGGGTGCGTCACAGTAGCCGACGGCATAGACGCCGCCGCCGGGATCGGCCCCCAGGATGTAGTCGACCAGGGGTTTGCCAGGCTGCCAGTCGGAAGCCAGATCGAACAGATCCAGGACCTCGTCTACATGGGTGCAGGCAGGGCCCTGCATGCCGGGGCATGTGGGTTGCATACCCATTTCGTTGGCGATGAGCGCCATTTCTATGTTCAGTTTTGTTCCGTCAGTATAGGAGGTACAGGCCCGGACATCCAGGTTGCGGATTTCGGCCTCGTGGACCATCATTTCGGGGGTGGCATAGCGGTTCAGGAAGCCCTTGATGTTGCCGGCCATCACCGGTTCGAATCCCCATTGGGTGATATCTGACAGAAGATGTTTCATCACACCGTACTGGTCGCCGTCGCAGCTGGTACAGACGACCTGGTTGCGCTCAGCCAGATCTTTCAGATAGGGGCCCAGGATCAGGTCGATTTCCGAATTCATGAGAACCAGATGCTTCTTATGGGTAAGCGTCGATTCACAGAAGTTGGCTGCCGGGATGATGGTGCCAGTGGCCTCAATGATCACATCCAGACCGTCGCAGCAGCTCAACAGTTCTCCATCGGTGCAGACCGCGACCAGACCGGTATTGAGCGCTTGCGTCATTTCGCCTTGGGTCGTGACAATCTGGAACCCGATGCCGAATTCTTCCAAGGCATTAGTGCAACGCTCAGTCTCGATATCGCAGATGGCTAGAGTGGCGACCTGGGGGGTGATCTGACTTTGATAGATCAAGCCCTTGCCCATCGCTCCGATGCCGATTATTCCGATCCTGATATCGGGTAATGTCGATTCTGTAGTCATGAAATCCTACCTTCCTTCCAATCTATTCGGCAATTCAGCGATTATAATTTCTTCTTATATAGTCAAGTTTGTGGTTTTGTCTGCCACTTATAGAATATTCTTCGAAAGTAGCAGTGTCAAGAAGGAGCGACAGAGCAGATTCCGAGTGATTTCTTAGGAATACTTGATCAAAAGCTGCGAATTTTGAATTAATTGACGATTTTAGTAGCTTATTTCTTGGTTAGGACGTATACTAACTAGGCATGCAAACTTCATCAACTACCCATAAAATCAAAGCGTAAGCTAATATGCTAGACAGACGGGAGTGTACAGGATGGTGATCAAGGAAACGCGGCATGTAAAATAATAGAAGATAAACTAAGAGTATTGATATATGAATATGGTGAAATCCTGTCACCGCCAAGTGAGCTGGCCATAAGGTCAAGCATTCAAAACGCGGAGGATTATTCGAAGACGGGAGTATATGTCTGGAATCTGAAGAACGCAATTGATGCGTTCTTTCTTGGTTTTCAGGTTCGATTCGGATAGAAACACCGATCAAGCAGGTCATAATCTCGAAGGTTAATAAGGAGAAAGAAATTGTATTTTGAAAATCTAAACATCATCAAGCCCATTCAAAGGGCCTTGAAAGCACAGGGATATAAGGAGGCCACACCAATTCAGGCCCAGAGTATCCCACCACTGTTGACGGGAGCGGACCTTTTGGGGTGCGCCCAAACAGGCACAGGAAAGACGGCGGCGTTCGCCATTCCCATCCTGCAGGACCTGGCGGCGGAACAGAACAAGCAAAAAGGAGCCAGACAGATCAAGACTTTGGTGCTTGCCCCAACCAGGGAACTAGCAATCCAGATTGGTGAGAGCTTCGAAGCCTACGGCAAACACCTTGATCTAAGGACACTGACCATTTTTGGTGGCGTATCACAGCATCCCCAGACCAAGTCTCTGAAACGGGGCGTGGATATCCTGGTGGCGACGCCGGGTCGTTTGCTCGACCTGATCAACCAGAAGTTTATCTATCTGGACCATGTGGATCATTTCGTATTGGATGAAGCCGATCGTATGTTGGATATGGGTATGCTACGAGACGTAAGGAAAATCATCAAATATATCCCAGAGGAACGTCAGACAATGTTCTTCTCGGCTACTATGCCGGCAGAGATTGCCAAATTGGCGGACTCCATCCTGGACAAGCCAGTGAAGATTGAGATCACACCCGAATCCTCTACCGTGGATATCATTGAGCAATCGGTATATCACGTGAACAAGAAGAACAAGATCCAGCTTTTGGCACATCTTCTGAAGACACAGGACTTTAGTTCCGTTCTGGTGTTTTCCCGGACCAAACACGGTGCCGACAAGATAGTGAAGATGCTGAGCAGGAAGGGCCTGGAGGCACAAGCCATCCATGGCAATAAATCCCAGAATGCAAGACAGCGCGCCCTGGGTGATTTCAAGAGCGGGAAGACCCGTGTCCTGGTTGCGACGGATATCGCCGCCAGGGGAATTGACGTGGAAGAACTGGCCTGCGTCATTAACTATGACTTGCCAGAAGTTTCTGAGACCTATGTACACCGTATCGGTCGTACTGGAAGAGCCGGACTGGGCGGCGTGGCCATCGCATTCTGCGATGATCAGGAACGTCCGTTGCTGCGTCAGATCCAGAAACTGATCAAAAGATCCATCAAGGTCGTGGATGAGCACCCATATCCTCACGTTCAGCTCGCGGCAGTGCCGGATGTGGCCCCGAAACAGCAGCAAGCGGCGGCCAAACCTTCTAACCAGCAGAGGAGAAACCGGAGACCGTCAAAAGGTGGTTATGGCTCCCGTAAGCAGGGCTCGAACCAGAAAGGTTCAAGCCAGAACCGCAAGAGGGAAACGGCTTAGGGATACCCAGCTCGTATATAGTGGGTCCTGAAACTGACGATCCGACAACTAGAATGTAACCAATGAAATGAAAAAACGCTTTCCTAATAATATGGAGAGCGTTTTTTTGATGGGTGCATATGGTTTGGACACTAGGGGCATCAAGCTGTTTCTTCCTCTAATGGGGCTGAACCTACTTCTTTTTGCTTCAGGTATAGGTTATGTAAAAATCGAATCAGGACGTAAAGTACCATGGTCGTGGCCAGCAGTTCACTCAAATCGGCAATCAGCCCAAGAGGCGCATACACCTGATTCAGACTGAGCAAATAGCTGACTGTTTTCTTCAGCGCTATAGCATTGATGACCAGTGGGAAAGTGAAGGCCGAATAGCTGGGGTGAAATGGCAGCCTCAGCATCCTGGGCATGTATAACAGTACACCAAGCAGCGAAGCGAGGGCCATTACGCTCAGCACCCAGACCAGAGTGAGGTTCTTTTCCGGGAAAGTGTTCATATAGCCGGCGAGACAAAGGCTGGCCGGTGCGGAAAAAATAGCTACAGTCGGCAGAGCCGGTTTGGGGATGGAGCATATATAAAAGACCCTGTAGAGGACGATCGGCAGCAGAATCAGATAGCATGTTAACCCTAACCAGAATAAGGCTTGGCCTAGCCTTAGCGCACCGAAGGCCGGACTGGTCACTGTCCCTACCACGATACCCACATAGACCACGAAATAGGAAGGGAACACTTTCTGGATGTCGAAATTGAGAACGAATTTTCTGGTGAAACTGAGGATTAGCAAGATATGGAGAATGAGGCCTGCCAACCACAGAGCAAAGGCGAATGTCGGTAGCGAAGCCTGGATATAGGTGGCCAAAATCATGCTGCCCATGGAAAATGTCGGGGCGACACTGGCAATTACAGGATTGCCCAGATCCTCTTTGACAGACCCATAATCCATAATGACCTTCAAGAGGAGCAATGCCCAGATCAGGGCGGCCAATAGGCCGAACAGATTTTTATAGTGGAGGCCGTATGGCGCCAACAGGTTGCCAGTGGCGGCCAAAGCCAGCATTAGACCGCTGATGGGGAGCGGTAGCCGGTTCAGTAACTTTTTCATTGTGAATCTCTTTATCCGCTGACGCTTGCCAGATCCAGTTCCCGGACGATGATCTCGGCGGTTTTTTCTGCGATTTCACCGGTGAAAGAGATGCATTGAGCCTTGTGCTCCCCGGAAGCCATATCCATACCCTTGGTGTGTACGGAGCAGCAGAGGCAGCCGTGGTTCTTGCGAAAGGATTCCTGCAGCTCATGGGCCAGCTTCAAGGTGTTCTGCACTTTGGGATCGCTACCCTTGGTCCTACCGAAAAAATATCCTAGGGACAGCACGCCTCCGGAAGGACTCTTCCGCATCGCTTCTTACTTTTTTAATATTAATTTCCGTGTTCATAGAGTACCTACCTTTTTACTTGAGTATTATTTTCGGATTGAGTATACCATTGGCGGCACGGATAATAAAATCAAAAGAATTTATCAAGCTGCAACTAAGGATAAGGCCATCTTATGTGAAGTGGTATTGCCTGTGGATGGAGGGTGTAAGGGGAGTAATCGCAGGTTATCTGATAAAAAGAAGCGCCATCCAGCTCGGGATGGCGCGAAGGTGGTCTTATATGTGTGATGAAGGCGTATCAGTGTATCAGACTTCCTCCACGGATACTCCCTTCCAGAAAGCGATATAGCCAGTGATATGTGTGGCTTTTTCCAACGGTTCTGGGTAATACCAGGCCGCATTAACGTTGATTTCGTCATCAACACGGATCGAATAGTAGGAAGCGAGACCTTTCCAGGGGCATCTGCTATGGTGATCGGTCGGAACCAGATAATCGTGGTTCACATCCTCGGGCGGAAAATACTTTTGCCCTCGACTTCTATGGTCTTGGCACTCCTGGCCAGTTCAACATCATTCCAGTTTGCGATTTACATATTAATCCTCCTTCATAGAAATCCAAGTCAAAGTATACAGGACAATACTAATGTAAATATTATATATCGAAAGCAACTCGATGGCCAATACAGACCCCTTTATCCGCAAAACCCGACAGTTTTAGTTGGAATTTGAACTGTGCTGAAAATGCAGTGGCGTTTGATTTGTATGCGGGTGGAGTTTGAGGGTATCATTATATTGCAAAGCATACTATTAGAAAAGAGAGAACGGGATGGCAACATGATTCGATGATAATAGGTTTGAGAGATTTTCTTGAAAGGGGTTGTGAGAATGAGTGAAATTATTGTAGACGTTACCGGTGAAAATTGCCCGGTGCCGTTGGTGGAAATGAGAAAAGCTTTGAAAAGGGCCGAGGTTGGGGATGAGGTGGTTCTTCGAGGAACCCATTCGACTTCTAAGAAGGAGATACCCATGGCCGTGGAGGCGCTGGGACATGACTTGTTGGATATTAGCCAGGACGGTGAGGTTTGGCTGATTCGCATTCGTAAGGCGAAGGGGTGATCATATGTCTGATAAAACGACTATCGTGGTTCATGACGGTGATATGGATAAGCTGTTCAGTGCGCTGATCATCGCCAACGGGTCGATGGCCATGGGCATGGAGGCGACGCTATACTTCACCTTCTGGGGGCTGTTGCGGCTCAAGAAGAAAGGATTGACCAAGGGTAGCCTGTCCAAATGGCATCTGATGGGACTGGGCAAGCTGTTGGTCGAGTCCAGGATGCGCAAGGCCAAGGTGGCATCACTCGAACGCATGATGGCGGATTTCAAGGAATTGGGAGGACGCATCATTGCCTGTGAGATGACCATGGAAATCATGGGGATCAAGAAATCTGACCTACGTGAGGAACTGATTGACGAATATGGTGCGGTAGGTACCTATGTGGCGGATGCCCGCGAAGCCAACATCACCTTGATGATCTAAAGGGGGAATTATTTTGGGAACTGGAATATATCTAGACAATGCTGCTGCTACCCGGTTGGATGAGCGGGTACTGGAGGCTATGAAACCATATTTTTTTGAGGTATATAGCATTGCTACCTCGGAATTCGGTTATTCCTTGGGCATCGAGGCCAAGGAAGCTTTGGAAGATTCCCGAATTAAGATCGCAGAGTATCTGGGTGCCGCGGAGCGAGAAATCATATTCACTTCAGGGTCGACCGAGTCGAGCAATCTGGCTTTGAAGGGTGTTGTCAAAGCCGCAGATAAAGTTGAAACCAAGCATATCATCATCTCAAGTATCGAGGATTTTCCAGTGTTGCACAGCGCCAAGGAACTGGAGCGCAACGGTGTAGAAGTTACCTACCTGCCGGTGGATGAATTCGGGCTGGTGGATCCGCAGGCTGTCCGTGAAGCCATCACCGAGCGGACCGTCCTGGTTTCCATCCAGCATGCCAACCAGGAAATCGGTACGTTGCAACCGGTGCAGGAAATCGGTGAGATCTGCCGCGAGAAGGGTGTGCTGTTTCACATGGATGCCACCCATTCCTTTACACGGGTGCCGATCGATGTCAGCGAGCTGGCGGTCGATTTGGTCAGCATGTCAGCTCATACCATCCATGGTCCCAAGGGTGTAGGGGCGTTGTATGTGCGTAAGGGGACCAAGATACGCAAGCTGCAGGACGGCGGTTTTCAGGAGTTCAATCTGAGGGCTGGTTATGAGAACATACCAGGAGCTGTGGGATTCGCCAAGGCGATAGAGCTGGTTGACGAAGCGGAGACGGAAAGACTGACCCAGATCAGGGACAGGCTGATTGATCGGATCATGACAGAGGTCCCTGATGTGACCTTGAACGGACACCGGACAGAGCGGTTGCCGACCAACGCCAATATCAGCTTTCATTATATCGAGGGGGAGTCAGTCACCTTGCATCTGGACATGTACGGTATCTCCGTAAGTACCGGATCAGCTTGTTTCAGCCGGTCTCTGGAGGCCAGCCATGTGATTACAGGAATCGGTGGAGGACATGAACGGGCCCATGGTTCAATCCGCATGACTTTGGGACGACACAATACCATCGAGGAAGTGGATGTATTTGTTGAGCGGATAAAAGTAATCGCTGCTAAGCTGCGCGAGATCAGTCCGCTGGCTAGGAGGGAGTATGACTAAAATGAAGTTTCCATACAATGAAATAGTACTGGAGCATTTCCGCGATCCTAAGAATGTGGGGGAGATGGAGAATCCGGATGCCAAGGCCACAGAGGGAAGTCCGGTCTGCGGCGATATGGTCACGATCTATCTACGTATCGATCCGAAAGAGCTGAGGATCACGGACATCAAGTTCCAATCCTACGGTTGTGCATCGAACATTGCGACAGGCTCCATCATTACGGAAATGGCCAAAGGGATGACTTTGGAGGAAGCCAGGAGAATAACCTGGAAGCAGGCCGCGGAAGCCTTGGGCGGTCTGCCGTCCATCAAAATGCACTGCTCCGTATTGGCAGTCGGGTGTCTGCGCGAGGCCATCAAAGACTATGAGGAACGGCACGGGATGGTCAGGGAGCGAATCAACACGGATGAAGCGGTGGTAATGGAGCGATTGAAACATGTCATGAATCCCCTGACCGGCCTCGATATGGTGGAGACCAATCTGGTGAAAGACATGACGATTGAAGACGGGGTGATCGAGGTGACCATCGACTTGCCGTCGGATCATCAGTTCGCGGCCAATCTGAGGGCCGAGGTACTTGAGAAGCTGGATGCCTTATGGGATATCCAGGAAGTGAAGATCAATTTTACCGATTGATATAGTAGAGATTTTGAAGCGGTGCCATCCATTGGGATGGCGCCGCTTCACTGTCTCTTTCCGGCTAAAAGTTAGAAAATAAGCGAAAAAGTTGGGTGATTTTCTTAGAATGCTTACTTTTTCCACCATATATAACTTATTTATGCTAAAATTACTCTATCTATAAATAAGGGACATAATCGACACAATACAAAATGAGTTGCACAAGGTGAATACAATTTCCGATAATGGCAAACCCGGTGAAAGCCGGGGACGCAAAACCAAGGGCCTAAAGCGATGCCACGGCAGCCGGTTACCGAAGAAATCTGAATATACCAGATGGTTTTCAAGTAAGGAATTTTGTATGCCTCTCATTTCCTGGATTGCGGGACAGAGGTTTTTTTATGCCCTTTTCCCGTTAAATTCAGGATGTCGAGTTGATTTTGGTTTGTTCAGGTTGAAGGCGGAGGTGGCGAATTGAACTACAAAGTAATCAAGAGCGACTGGGTTGTCTATGAGCAGCCTGTATGCATCGGCCCCAGCAACGGCGCAGGGGATCCGGAGTCCGGATGGCAGAGATCGGCACCGGTGACTTCATCGGTGGAAGAGAAACCGGCGGATTTTGCCTTGGAGGCATTGGTGCAGGAGGAGATGCAAGAGATGCTTGAGGATGCAAAGTGTACAGCCAAGGAAATTACCGAGCAGGCGAATCGGGATGCGGAGCAAATGCTGGAGGGGGCCCGGGTGACCGGATACGAGGAAGGTTATCAGGCCGGCATGCAGGAGACGGAGAGTCTGCAACAGAAGTGTCGGGAGACCATTTCGCGCATCGAGGGCATGGCTTTTGACAAGTACAAGACAGCGCTCGACAATGCGGAGCATGACGTGGTGCGGATGATCATGGATATCGCGGAGAAAGTGATATATGACCGGATGGAAGATCGGAAGGAAACTATATTGCATATAGTTCGCAATGCCATGGAAAAGGCCTCGCTCGAGGAAACATTGACGCTCAAACTGGCTCCGGAGGATTACGAGCAACTGATGCTGCATTCGGATCAACTATTCGAGCATCAGGAACAAAGAGAGAAAGTTAGCCTGGTTCAGGATGAGACACTAGCAAAAGGCAGTTGCCTGATTGAGTCTCCGACAGGAACCATGGATGCCAGTGTGGATACCGTACTGAAGAATATCGATGATTCTTTCAGCGAATTGTCACCGCGCATAGCCGGTTGATGGGGGGCTCAATGAATCTGCAAAAGTATCAGGATATCCTAGAACATGAAGATTTTGTGGAACTGGCCGGAAAGATCAAGAAGGTTGTCGGTCTGACTGTGGAATCCCGGGGTCCGGAAGCGGCCATCGGGGATCTGTGTACCATATGCACCCAAAAAGGGGACATACCTGCCGAAGTGGTGGGCTTTTCAGATGAGAACCTGCTCCTGATGCCCTTTGGTAGCATGAAAGGTATCGGTGTGGGAAGCAAAGTTGTCTCAAGAAAAGATGTCCTCTCCATCAAAGTCGGGGAGGATTTGGTTGGCCGGGTGCTGGATGGATTGGGAGAACCAATCGACGGGCTGGGTAGCTTTGGTGGTAGTGAATACTATCCGGTGGATTACCAGTCCCCCCATCCATTGGAGCGTAACAGAATCCGTGAACCATTACAGTTGGGTATCAAGGCTATTGATGGTCTGTTGTCCATCGGCAAGGGCCAGCGTATGGGCATCTTCGCAGGAAGCGGTGTAGGCAAGAGCACGCTGCTGGGAATGATTGCCCGCAATACGGAGGCCGATGTCAACGTGGTGGCCTTGATTGGGGAACGAGGCCGTGAGGTTAAGGAGTTTCTTGAGAAGGATCTGGGTGAAGAAGGGTTGAAACGCTCAGTGGTCGTCGTGGCCACATCGGATCAACCAGCCATGGTGCGACTCAAGGCTGCCTTTGTGGCCACCAGTATTGCTGAATTTTTCCGAAACCAGGGTAAGGATGTCCTACTTATGATGGACTCACTGACCCGCTTCGCCATGGCGCAACGGGAAATCGGATTGGCAGTAGGAGAACCACCTGTGACCAAAGGCTATCCCCCTTCGGTGTTCGGTCTGCTCCCATCCCTGCTAGAGCGAGCGGGCAATGATGCCAAGGGATCCATTACCGGAATCTATACGGTTCTGGTGGACGGAGATGATTTCAATGAACCGGTGACCGATGCGGCCAGAGGTATTCTGGACGGCCACATCATGCTGTCTAGGAAGATAGCTAACCGGGGACAATATCCTGCCATTGATGTGCTGGGGAGCATCAGCAGAGTCATGAACGATATCGTGGAATCCGACCACAAGCAGGCAGCGTGTGCTTTCAAGGGTCACCTGGCCACCTATCTGGAGTCGGAAGATCTGATCAATATTGGGGCTTACGTCCAGGGAAGCAACCCCCGTGTCGATAAGGCCATCACGCTGATAGAAACCATGAATGGATTTTTAGCTCAAGGCGTGGAGGAACACATCACCCGGGAGACGAGCATAGAAGAATTAGAGAGGATTATACGCTAAATGGCTGGATTTATTTTTTCGATGCAATCCGTGTTGCGTCTAAAGAAACAACATATCACCCAGATCCGCCATGAATTGGCGTTGCGCCTGGAGGATTTGAGGAATGAAGAGCTGGAGCTTGCGACGATGATTTTGGAGCGGGACGGTATCTTGGAACAGTTTTCCAGGACTCGTCTGGACGTTATGAGACTCCAGACCCATTATGTCTACAGGAACCAGATCCAGGAGCGAATTCAGGAGGGGCGTAAGGCTCTTGTGGTATGCAACAGGCATATTGAAGAGGTGCGAGTCCGTCTGCTTGAGATGACCAAGGAGAAGGAAATCCTGCTCAAACTGCGGGAAAGGGAATATGAAGCATATCTGTCCGAGCAGTTAAGTGAGGAACAGAAGGCCGTCGACGAGACAGTCAGCTATATGTATAACATGAAAAACCGGGCGCTAGCCCTAGGAGGTGACAGGAATTGAGCGAAGTCCTATCCCAGAATGAAATTGACAGTCTGCTGAACGAATTGCAGACCGGGGCCCTGGATATCGAGGATCTGACCCAAGAGGAAGTCCAAGCGGTCAAGAAATACGATTTCAAGCGGCCCAGCAAGTTTAGTAAAGACCACATACGGATGCTAAACACCATTCATGATAAGTATGGAAAGCTGATGGCGGGTGCTTTGACCAAGTATCTGCGTACTCCGTTCGAGATGGAACTGGAGAGCATAGAATCCTTGTCATACCGGGATTTCAACCATGCCATAGCCAATCCGGCGGCCATGGCGGTTATCAATATGCGACCGCTGAAGGGCACTATGGTACTGGAAATCGCGCCGGGAATCATGTGCGCCATCATAGACAGGGTATTGGGCGGTACCGGGGGATCCTGCGAGAGGATCAAAGAGTTCACTCGGATTGAGATTTCAATCATGAAAAAGGTGCTGGAAAACAGTGTGGAACCGCTGCAATCATCCTGGTCCAACATCATGGACCTAGAACCGGAACTGGAGCAGATTGAGACCAATCCCCAACTGGTCCAGATTACATCACCGGACGAAATGGCGCTGCTGGTGACCTACCGGGCTAAAATCGACCAGGTCGAGAACCTGATAAACATATGTATACCCTATCTTGTGTTGGAACCAGTCATCCCAAAACTGAACTCCAAATTCTGGTTCACGTCCAATAACCAGGAGGAAGACACAAGGAGAGTGCGTCTTGAGATTGAGAATGCCTTGATGCAAACCGAGGTTCCGGTGAGGGCGATGCTAGGAGGGACCAGCCTGTCGTTCCAAGAACTGGCCAGTCTCCAGCCCGGGGATGTGATACCGCTAGATAAGCTGATCAATGATAGCTTGGATATCATGGTTGATGAGGAATGTAAATTCAAGGGCGTGCCGGGATTGTGCAATAAAAAATATGCAGTAAGAATAGAGGAAACCATCTTAAGGGGGGAAGACAATGAGCGAACAGCTCTCGCAGGAAGAGATTGACCGTATGCTGGCGGCAGCCGCGGGTGACGCCCCGGCAAATAAACCGGAACTGACGGAACAGGAAAAGGACGGTCTGGGAGAGATCGGCAACATCAGCATGGGGACCGCATCCACCACGCTTAGCGTCCTTCTGGAACAGAAGGTGAACATCACCACACCCCAGGTCGAGGTGGCTTTTTGGGAGGATATTGCAGGCAAGGTGGAGACAGGGGCCATACTGACCAAGGTCAGATACAAGGAGGGACTCAAGGGAAGCAGTATCCTGATGCTCCAAGAGAAAGATGCCAAGATCATCTGCGATCTGATGATGCAAGGGGACGGGACCAACATAGAGGGCCCAATCAGCGAACTGCATATCAGCGCCATCGGAGAAGCGATGAACCAGATGATCGGCACCTCGTCGACCTCCATATCCGAGCTGCTGAACACCAAAGTGGATATCGAGCCACCCGAGGTCTATTCCACGTCCTTGGAAGAAAAGACACTGGAAGATCTGCTGGATGAGGATATGAAATCCTTTTTCGTCAAAACCTCATTCCGCATTACCATCGGAGAATTGGTCGACAGCACCATCATGCAGCTGATCGCCTTGCCCTTTGCTAAGGAGATGTTCGCCATGATGCTGGCAAACAGCCAGGCTCATTCCGTGGCTGAGCCGGAAGTTCCAGCTGTCCGAATCGAACCGGTTCTGACTGAGAAGGACCGGGGGATGAATATGTTCATGGATATCAATCTGGATGTTTCCGTTGAACTGGGCAGAACCAAGAGAGCCATCAAGGACGTGCTGAAAATGGGGCCGGGTTCGGTGCTGGAGATGGATGAATTCTCCGGGGAGTTCGTGGATATCTTGGTCAACAGCAAAAAAATCGCCAAGGGGGAAATCGTGGTCGTAGGAGAGAATTACGGCGTGCGTATTACTGAAATAATACAGTCTGTCGATGCTATGTAGAGGGCCAATATCAGGAGGGAAATTATGTCAAAAAGAATCTTAATCGTAGACGACGCGGCGTTTATGCGCCTGACACTCAAAGACATCTTAACCAAGAACGATTTTTCTGTCGTAGGTGAGGGGGCGAACGGTGCTGAGGCCATTGCCCAATACCAGGAGCTGTCACCGGACCTGGTGATCATGGACATCACCATGCCGGAAGTAGACGGCATATCGGCTGTGAGAGGCATCAAGAAGCTCGACCCTTCAGCCAATATTATCATGTGCTCGGCCATGGGCCAACAGAGCATGGTTCTGGAATCCATCCAGGCCGGTGCCAAAGACTTCATCGTCAAACCCTTTAAGGCAGACCGGGTAGTGGAAGCAATAAAAAAAGCATTAAATATCTGATAAAACGATCAATAGGAATTAAATATGAGCATTCATAGGACAACACCTCGCTAGGGGTGTTGTTTGCTTTATCAGGACGCACCAGGGTCTCTCAGGGCATCTGTAAGGGCTGAGAAGGCCGAGGGGAAGGGGTAAGGAGGGGGAAGGGATTCGTGACCTTCAGACGGCTTCAGTCGCCTCGCTCGTTTTTCTGGAAGAAAGTTTTAAA
>DAOUPV010000114.1 GCA_030625965.1 Clostridia bacterium | reverse complement strand
TCAGGTATCGTCCACCAAAGAACTTTCTTCCTATGGGGAGAAAGTTTTTTTATGCTGCGAAGGCAGTGGGGAATTGAATTAATAATCTAGGGTGGAGCGATGCTCCGCCCTTTTGTTGTTTGCGGGGAGCGCGAACAGGATGCCTAATTTGGGTAGATTCTGTTCCGGTGGTAAAATGAAGTGAAAGGCTGCGGTTGGTAGGTGATTGGATACTTGCTATCGCATGGGGTGTAACCATGGGTGTAAAAAAACCGACGGAAGAGGAATACAGGGACTTTTTCAGGAAGCTTGACCGGAAGCGCTTCCTACCGGAAGCAATTAAGGGAGCCGCGCATCTTGATGCACCTTTGATCATCGGTCATGGCCAGACCATCTCCCAACCTACCCTGGTGCTAGAGATGACCATGTTACTGGATATGTACGAGGGTTGCAAGGTTTTAGAAATTGGGACGGGCTCGGGGTATCAGACTGCATTTCTGGCCCAATTCGCTGATGAGGTGTATACGGTTGAAGTCTATGAGGAATTTTCCAGGAATGCCGAGACGGTGCTGACGGAGATGGGATATGACAATGTACACTATCTCGTAGGCAACGGCAGCGAGGGATGGCCTGAACACGCGCCCTATGAACGGATTATGGTCACGGCTGCAGCTGGCAAGATGCCGGATAAACTGATTGAGCAACTGGCACCCTGGGGCAGGATGGTGCTCCCTTATGGCCCGCCCAGCGTACAGGAGCTGCTGGTGATCACCAAGGATGAGCACGGAAATATCCATCAGAAAACCCATGAGCTGGTGCGCTTCGTGGAGTTCGTGGGTGAGTATGGTTGGCATGAGAGTTAAGGTAATATGAGCCTTATTGTTTGGAATAAGAATATCAGAGCAAGAAGAAGGATAGATTGACATTTAGTAGCAGTCGTTGATCTTTTTGTTTTCGGAAGAGGGTGAGAGGCATGATCTTTATGATGGAAGAGGGCGTATCTTTTTGAATATACTGAAAAATAAGTGCAACGACATTAGTTAGCGTTTATATGGGCTAGGAAGGTATGGAGATGAAAGCTTCACGAAAGAACATCTTAGGTTGGATAGGTGTGTAACAGTTATATTTGCCAGCATCTGGGCCTATTGGGGTGCATTTGAAAATTTTCATGAGGGCTGGTATTCGGAGTCCTTGATAGAGAATCTATTTATCCCGGATTATTCATCTGAGTATTCAATAAGCGCTGAACTCCAATGAAATCAGTAGCTTCAAGCGATAGTGCGCTGCACCCATTGGGTGCGAAAATTCAATAAGAAAAAGACACCTGTTTGTGGTAAAGTTTAAGCGACGAAACTTCAACCAATCACAAAAAGGAGTCTTTCTATGAAAAGATTACAGGATAACGCACTCAACTTCAACAACTCAATGCAATTTGATTTCAACGGTGGCAATATTTCTTCGGATGCAGGACTTTTGGCAGTAAAGTCTTTTGCTAAAGCTCTGGGAAGCACGAGCTTGCTGAAATCTTCCTTTCCGGATGAGGGGCGCAAAAAACATTCTAGCGCATCCATCATAGAACAACTCATGTACTCATCTATCGCCGGCTACCATCATGATGACGATGCAGACAAGTTACGTGAGGATCCGGTGTTCACTTCCATACTGGAGAAGGAAGCTCTGGCATCCCAACCCACCGTATCCCGCTGTATCAATGGATTCACTGGTGAGAGTCTGGACCAGTTCAACGAACTGCTGCTTCAGGTCTTAGAGAAATCCTATCGCCTGGAGGGAATGAAGCATATCGTCCTGGACATCGATTCCACGCATGTCCAAACTTACGGCGAACAGGAAAAGCGGGGATACAATTACCATTACTCCTCAACAGGATTTCATCCATTGATGGTCTACAACGGCCTCAACGGAGACCTCCTGAAGGTGGAACTCCGCGAGGGGAACATCTATACCTCCAAGAACGCTAGGGAGTTCTTGGAGCCGCTAATGATCTGGCTCAGAGAGAACTTCCCGGATGTGGACATCCTCATCCGTGGCGACAGTGGTTTCGCCACTCCTGAAATGTACCAGTTAGCCGAAAAGTATGATGCTGATTACCTCATCAGGCTTAAGCAGAATGCCACACTCACCAAACTGTCCGATGATTTACGCGATGATTTCCACAACCTTTATACCAACCATTTCCAGGAATACTGCGTTCTGTATGATTCGTTCTATTACCAAGCCAGCAGTTGGGACATTCCCAGACGGGTAGTTGTCAAGGTGGAACGAAAGGCAGGCGAACTGCACCCTAGAACGGGATACATCGTGACATCGCTCGAAGCAGAGCCCAAAGCAGTACTGAAAGCCTACAACCTGCGGGGCAACATGGAAAACTTTATCAAGGAATCCAAGTTGGATTTCGGCATGGATTCGCTCAGCCACTCTTCATTTACGGCCAATTGTATCAAATATCTGATCAAAGCCCTGGCCTACAACTTGATGAATCTCATGAAGCGACTGGTGCTACCCAGGGAGTTTCTGAAAAGCAGGATGCTTTCCCTGCGTTCGTGGATGGTTAAGCTCGGAGCAAGAATGGTTCGCTCCGGCCGAAAGGTTACCTTTCGGTTGAGTAGCAGTTATCCATACAAGGACATATTCCTTAAAACCATGAGACGAATTGACAATCTTTGTTTCGCCTAATTCTAAGGTATGGAGTCTTTTATATGATCCAGGGGGTAGTCTACGATTTTTCAAGGATTCGCCTCTGAAATTCTTTGGTAAGGATACCTTTTTCAAAATCTTAGCAGTTTCAGCAGTGGCTAAGTTGCCAAGTGCTTAAGTTTTTCATTTCATTGAGGCCTAAACGGCGCTTGATGAATAATTCGGGATAAGGAAGAAAATGTCGCATTTTAAGACTGATGATAGAATTGAGGAATCTATAAGGGAATATTAATAAGATTTAAAGAATTTTCTTAATTATTCCTGAGGGATCAAATTCATAAACTAGCGGTGTAAGAATGGGAAACAAACATTATTTAACAAGGAGAATAAATGTATAATAAATTTATGAAATGCAATATATGTGACAATAAAGGAAACAAATCAATCAATAGAGAAAAGGATAGATATATTGAACTTAGTGGTAAATATGTACATTGTGATTGTTACGAGCACCATCTGACCAACAAGAAAAAAGGTGCATTAACGGAGGATGAAGCCAAACAAAAGGTTGATAGTCTTTACAGGCAACAGAAGAGGGAACTGGATAGTAAGACTAAGGATTTGAAATCAAAAGATGAATTCATCAAATATGTTATGGCATACTATGATACAGAACTATCAAATTATTACCTGATAAAACTCCAGAGGATTCATTCTGCTGCACTGCAAGGTCAATGTAGACCGATTCCATATTGCGATATGTTAGAGATGTATAAGAATCCAAAGGTCAGGAAATTGCTTGAAAGGAATAGAAAAAAGAATAATGTCACTAAACAACCATATCACTATGATTTAACGGTTCTCATTTTCGAGTATGACAATTATAGAAAGGCTAAAGAAGAGCGAATGTTACGAAGAGAGCAAAACGAAGAGAATAGACGAATCATGGAAGAATATGCGAGAAAGACACCAAAACAGGTGATTGAGAAACCTAGGAAGGAAAGTATAGATGTAGATCAATTAGTGAAAGATATATTTGGGGACTAGCATGGTTCTCTGAATATAAGCTAATTTAGATATAACACAAAAAAATTGGCGCGTTATATTTATGGGAATATAGAGCATGGGAAGGTATAGTACAACAAAACTTCTGTGTTGGAATCCGAATAATAGTTTTTGCCTTTTCTTGGTTACTCCTGCGAAGGCGGAATAGGCATTTACGTTGTAAATGCCGCTAAACAAGCAGGAAACTAATAATAAATAATATACATTAAATATAACGTTGAACTACTACTGCTGTGATGCATGTTGAACATGGAGGTGTTCAGGATGATGTATTCTGGCGATGAGCTAGAGTTGCCCGATTGGGTAATCAACGATCTGTGGTTTAAGTGGATAGATCGCTGGGTATGGTGGCAGATGAATAGGTGTGGAGTGGAAAGCAAGGAGAAGAAATGAGTAATAGTTCTAGCGTTACAGACAGAATTGATAGTGTGCTGAAAAAGGTTTGGAAAAAAGAGATTATTGATGATTATAAAAATGACTTTTTGTTTAAAGAGGACACCCTAAAGAACAATGTCACCAACTTAAGGGATATTGACATTATATGGGCATTATAATGGTTACAGGGAGTTGGACACAAAATCTAAAAAATAAGATAAACTAATAACATGAGTAAAAAAAGAAAAACATGGACTCCGGAGGAGAAGAGCAAGATTGTCCTCGAAGTACTCCGGGAAGAAAGCACCCTAGTTGAAATATCTAAGAAGCATGGCGCTAGCCAGCAGCTGATCAGTCGTTGGAAGAACGAGTTCATTAGTAACATGTCCTCAGTCTTTGATAAAAAACAAGCTGGAGCCGAGAAGTTGGCCAAAGAGCACGAGGAAGAAAAGGAGATCCTCATCAACAAAATCGGTGAGCTGACGATGGATGTCGACTGGCTTAAAAAAAAACAAAATCAGGCCTCAGAAATAAAGAAAAAAAGGAAATGATCGACTGGACAGACTGTCCACTGACCATCAAGAGGCAATGCGAACATTTGGGATTGGCCCGTTCAGTCGCTTACTATCTTTCGCCTGAAATCCAACCATCAATAGAGGAAATCGCAATTAAGAACGCTATTGACCGTATCCATTTCAAGGAGCCCTCATATGGCGTAAGAAGGATTAAGAATGAGCTTCGCAAGCTTGGGTTCAAAGACATAGGCAGACGCAAGATTAGAAGGTATATGGAGGAGATGGACCTAATTCTTTGGGGGAGTTCACAACAATAGGTTTGAAAAAGTGATGAAGAAATAATTGACATTCATACCCCTGAGGGGTACGATGAGCTTGTGAATTAGGAATTGCCTATAGAGACTTTAGAAAATGAGGGGGAAAATATGTCAATTGTACATGTAAGTGATGCAACATTTAAGGATGAAGTATTAAATTCAGAAGAGCCTGTATTGGTGGATTTTTGGGCAACTTGGTGTGGACCCTGTAGAATGGTAGCACCTGTAGTGGAAGAGATTGCCGGAGATACTGAAGGAA
>DAOUPV010000127.1 GCA_030625965.1 Clostridia bacterium | reverse complement strand
TCGCCGGGTACGCCGGTAAGCGGGGGTCTTTGCCACTTCCCGGGCTACTTCCCGTGCAGCTTCATGAACGCTTCTGGCGATTTTTCTATAGGGTGTTTTGGCACAACACCGTCCCTTTGATGGACATGCCTCGCAATCACTCTTCATGGAACGATAGATGATGGTGTTTTCTTTGGTGATACCGATGCGTGGCTTGCGGAACGCACGGCGGTACCGCATCAACTCCTTGCCTTTGGGACAAGTGTATCGATCCGTTTCTTCATCAAAGTGGAAGTCTGAGCGACTGAAGCTACCATCAGATCTTTTACTTTTGTCCCAGACAGGTACATGCGGCTCAATGTTTTTCTCTTCGACCATCCACCCCAGGAACTCAGCAGTACCGTAGGCAGTATCACCAATGAGCTTTTTAGTCTTCATTGCAAAACGGTTTTCAACTCGTTCGATCATCGTCTTGGTGGACTGCACTTCTAAACTGCGGTGTGCTGGTGTTGCTTCCACATCAACAACGATACCGGCATTGGTATCAACCAGGTAGTTGGTGGAGTAAGCATAAAAGGCTGGACCACCCGGCGCTGCTGTCCAGCGTGCCTGGGGATCACTGTGCGAGACCTTCTTTGGTGGTGCCACCGCTAGCGTGTCATCTTCCTCCAAGCCATTAAGATACTCGCGGATCGCTGGTCCACCACCCCAATCGTCATGATCCTCGTGATGGCGTTGCCGACTGGCATCGGCCTTAACCACGCTGGCATCCACTGCAAAGCCTTCACCGCTCACCAGTCCGGCATTGATGCATCGTTCCAGTACCTGCTCAAACACAAAACGGAATGCTTCGGCTTCCCGGAAGCGTCCGTGGCGGTTCTTCGAGAAAGTCGAGTGGTCCGGGACCTTGTCTTCGATGCTCAAACGACAAAACCAGCGATACGCCAGGTTCAGCCTCACTTCTTCGCACAACCGGCGTTCCGAACGGATACCCAGGCAATAACCGATGAGCAACATGCGGATCATCAGCTCAGGATCGACTGACGGGCGCCCAGTGTGACTGTAATAAGGTGCCAGGTGATGGCGCAGATCGGAAAGATCCAGGTAACGGTCGATGCTGCGCAAAAGATGATCCTGTGGAACCACATCATCGAGGTTAAAGGAGTAGAAAAATGGCTTCTGTGGGGTGTCGCTGCTGCCCATCATGGGAAAGCACTCCGTCCATGAAATCAATGACCTATTATCTCATGTAGCCCTTTTTTTATGGGAGTTTTTCAACAGAATAGGCCAGAAGCAGTCATCGACCTGACCCATTCTATTCAATATTTGACTTAGATCAATTACTATTGCCATCATTAATGCTAGATATAAAGAACTATCAGATAGCTTGGTAAATCATATAAGTCTGCAAAGAAAAACCCTATAACCTCCTATCCGGTAGCGGCCTTGGTACTTCAACCAACGCCAACGGTCTTGTTGTCAGCTGACTAAGCTGGCGAGGAGCGCACATCCATGAACATTTCGAGATTCTTGATTGTATTTTTGATTGCCATTGCATTACTGGCACCAACGGCATCGGCCGAAAAACCCGCGTCGAAGGGGCCTGTGAAAATTCTCAGCGTCATTCAAAGCTTTGACATCGACAGCATCGGGCTCGACATAAAAGGTGAGAACTTCACCGATGGTGATTTCAAACCGATAGTCACCTTCGACGGATACCCGATTACAGTAATAGACGGCTGGAATGCTGAATTAATCGCTGCAGAGATGCCATTGAAAGCTCCTGGTGATTACCTGCTGGAGGTGATGAACCACAAAGGAAAAACCGACGATTTTTACTTGACTATAAGGGAGGAACCTCAAGACGGATCTGAAGACGAAACAAGCTTTCTGACACTCGTTATCAGTCTAGTCGAGGTCGACACAGAGCTAGGTATCTTGACATTCCATGGGCACAATTTTGATCCTGTTGCAGGTGTGGACACCGAAGTCAAACTCGACGATCTCTTGCTAAATGTTTCGACCGTACTAGATGTTATGACGCATACCTACAAAAAGATCGAAGCGATTCTTCCAGAAGACTTTGATCCGACCGGCAACTACCTCCTGACAGTACAGACCGACGAGGGAATGGAGAACTTCGATGCTTATGGTCTCTACCTCAGTCTGAATGAAGAAGATTCCAGGAAACCGCTAAACCAGCTTCTGATTGATAATGCATTTGTGCAATATGACGAAGATGACCAGATGAGTTATCTGACTGTCTCTGGACATAATTTCGACAATGAAAGCTGGCCTCCTATTGTGGAATTCGGAGGCAAAAGTTTTACTGTTATAGTCGACCCTGATGACGAAAACGTTTCTGATCCAAGCAGGATAGTGGCGTATTATAAAGAAGGGGAAGAGTTAGAGGTAGACCCCGACACGACTTTGGATCCTGTGCTGGTGAAGCCTCAAACCGGTGCCAGCACTGAGAACTACGATGCCTGGATTTCTTTCTCAGATGAAAGTCTTTCTCCTCCCAATCATTCGTTCAAGGAATACTGGAAAGAATGTTTCGGGGGGGACTGGATCGATACTGAACGGAGAAAAGGGCCTTACCCAGTGTGTTTCCAATTGACAAGGGATTACCATTATGACTTAAAAGGTACTTTCCCATATTGGAAGACCTGGCCTTATGAAAACCTGCCTTTTGTTCCTGACCCGAGAACGCTCCGTGACGCATTGATTTACGCTTTAAACATTCCTGAGATAATGTGGATGCATGATTGGGCCCAGAATCTGCCTTATTTTGACCTCGATTCTGAGGATGAGAAAAAATACTTCGTCGTGGAGCCGGGGGGGGTATTGAAGCTAAAGAAGGGTTACAGGTGGGACGGTCCGACGCCTCCGGGCAAAAAGAAGAAGCCTAAGAACTATAAGGAGATTTTGATGCGTGCCTCTCTGGTTCACGATACCGTCTATGATCTCATGCGTATGGAGAAGCTTACACCACGTGACACGAAACTTATTTCGCTCCGTTCGGATGGTTTTGACAATCAGAGAGTGGCAGATAACTCGTTTTATTCAATCTGTTTGGAAGATGGTGCTATGCGGGTTCAATGCGGAGGTTGGTGGTGGGGCATTCGGGTAGGAGGAGCCTATAGCACATACCACAAAGTAGCTGATTGGAAATCCCACGCCTTGGCTGATGCCGGCCCGGATCAAATCAACGAATGTGGGTCAGCCGTGGGCGTCAAGATAGGTCTGGATGGCAGAAAATCGAGGTACGCGGATGCCAAAGAATACAATTGGACATGGGAGGAAAGAGGTAAAGCCAGGGAAGCCAAGGGTGATTTGATCACTGAAACATTTCTTCAGGACCTTGCGAACGATGGGACGGTGAAAGATGTGATGGAGACCGTTGTGACCCTGACGGTTGACCTTGACCCTAAAGACCCTGTTAATGTTGCCCATAAATTGTGGAGCGAGAAATCCAAGGATAAGGATGACGTCACGATTACCGTATTGCCTGACTCGGAGCCACCGGTTATTACCGGCATTTCAGAGCCAATAGCCATGTGGCCACCTAAACATCAATACTTGAACTATACAGTTGAAGATTTCGTATATTCGGTTTCGGATAATTGCGCCGATCTTTCACTCGATGATTTGGTGATCTCACAGGTGACAAGCGACGAACCGGAGAATGCAAAGGCGGATGGCCATACGAGAAATGATATTGTTATCGCACTAGACGGAAGATCCGTTGATCTCAGAGCCGAAAGACAGGGAGGAGGCAATGGCCGTGTATATACAATTACTGTCGTTGCCGAGGATGATAATGGAAACGTCGCCAGAGGCTTATTCCAGGTCGTCGTACCAGTTTCGATAAAGGACAATGTAGTTGACGACGGTCCCATATATCATGTGAGCTTCTAAATGGATGGAAAGGATTAACTACCTGTCTTGTGTTGAGAACAAAAGTACAGGACATCTGCAATTAAACGTTCATAGGGCCGCCACCGTGCGGCCCTTTTCTATGCCGCAATAATAAGCCCTAGCGCGGAACCGGCAATGCCTGTTCCAGCATTAGCAAACTGGGCATTGATTTACCCTATTAGTTCTTCTTGGCGTGATGGTTATCGCCAACAGAAGGCGCTTATTTTTAAAGTGAAGCTGTGTCAGTGAAGTAAAATGGGCCGCAACAGTGCGCCCTTTTCTTTATCAATACAAAGCGCCCATCTGCTAGGAAGTAAACCTAATCTCAATGTCTGCTTCTCTAATCGGGCCTTGATGTCAAGTTCCCATTATTTATGGCATATTGCTGGTCGCGTCTTGGCGTGGGTCACGCTTCT
>DAOUPV010000134.1 GCA_030625965.1 Clostridia bacterium | reverse complement strand
AGCAATCTTTTATACCTGAAATTTGGCACCTCGTATGAATATCAGCAAATTATATTACTTCTCCAGATGTTTTAATTATGTAAGGTAGCAAACCAGCATTGGGAAAACTTATCATTAATGAAAATTGAGGTTCAATTGTAGATGGTATTAATTCAAGATCAGATTAAAGATGTCATTGAGGATTCAACAACAACAAAAGAACAACTTGATTTCTTCGAGAAGAGATTGCGAGAGAATTTGATAATAGCAGAATCAAAAATAATGAAATCCCTGTTTTTTTTCATCATTTTTTCGATTGCTTGGCTTGTGATAAAATTTGCACTAATAAAGAAATTGAGTATCTTTGGTATGGAGTTTGAAGAATTTGGTTTGCCATTAATCATCATCCCTCCTGTCGCTGCATTCTTTTTCTATGAGCTTCATTGTAATTTGGGAATTAGTATGGTATTAGATTATAGTTTAATACAATTCTATTCTCGGAAACTCCAACCATTCAAAAAGAGGAACCTTAATGAACTCCTGGTATATCCAACAATATTTAATATGATTATTGAAATCGTTAAAAGAATTATCCTATACCTTCTGCTCATAATTCCTCCTTGGGATTAAGTATATTACAATGACCATGAAAATATTAATTCATGGTCATTATGTCTAATATTTATTATACTTCTAACATCACAAAAGAGCAAAATAAGTATTTTATAATTTGTATATGTAAGAGTTGCTCACATCATTGTCTGTTTCGCAACCTTTCGTATACGGTTCACCGTATCATAAGTATAAATTCAACCATTGTCCTCAGTTTGTAACTTGAAGAATGCCATATTGGCCTAAATGTTTGTTGACTGTGTTCCTTAGCTGGGACATAGTATCCACGTCCAAAATTACACTTTTCCTACTAATCGTCGGGGTTTGCGTAGGTAACTGTATCCACTCTAGTCCTGTCCCCTGCCCAAAAAGATCTCGTAGCAGAAGGAGAGCTTGCGGTGATAGTCCAGTTCCACCAGATCGGTGGGTTTGACCTGTCCGTCCGCTTTCTCGAAATAGGCCAGTCCAGCGTTCCTCAGCATGTTGTAGACAAACTGAGAGCAGAACATGATGTTGGGCTTAAGCGAAGTCCGTAGCACTAGTCCTAGCATATTGTAGGCACTGCCGTGCTCATTGATTTCCCGAACCTTGTTGATTAACAGTTCCTTCTGTTCCCGGCTGGCATCCAGCTGGTAGACGATCAAAGATGAATCCTCCTTTTTGTTGAAGAACTCGATCATCTCCTGGTTGAGACCCGGCGGATAGACCTTCTCTCCCCCGTTGTAGCTGATAATGGTCTTCAGATCCCGGTCGAAAGAAAGGGATGCATGGTTGTACTGTTTTCTGGTGAACACAGAGATAATTTCGCTGGCGGCGCTACCGGTATTGGAGACCACCACATAGAGATGGGAATCGTCTAGGCTGTCCTCAGCCTTATCGAAATAGGCTTCGGTAAGAGACCCATTGTTGATATACTGGGCCGAATTATGCCTTGGCAATTCCTGTGCGATTTCCATTATCCGTACCGGCGTGACCGTCTGCCTCAGCTGACCCAGTCCCACTACTGCGCCTTGCATCGCCCCAGCAGCATCCTTCAATTGACCGAAACTCAATGTATTCCGTTCCTGAACCGACGGCATGTAAAATTCAGTATACTTCTTAACTGTCACCTCATATTCCAGCAGATATGGCAATATCAGGATGAAGATGCCCAAGGCATTCCGTGCCAATTGCATAAACAAGAAGTCTGGCGTCTGTCCCATGTAGCGTAAATAGAAAATCGTCTGGGCTGCCAAGAGCAGAACGTACAAAAATATCAAGTAAAACCGAAATCGTTTCTTGGCCTGGATTTTAACAGCCCTAAGTAACATAACCCAGAACAACAGCTGGGATGCAATCACAAAGAGCGTGATGTCTCCATATATCAGCAAAATCAGAATCAGCAGTAATCTGCTGATTCTGACGATCACTTTATATTGTCCAATATCTGTCATAGCTTAACTTCCTTTTCTGTCATTACGTTTTCCGCCCGCTCATTATACCACTTCCGCGAGTACCATGCGCTCTATAAGCATAATTGCCAGCTCACGGTCCATCACTTGCACGTATCTCTCCTGATATATTTGTTCCCACTTCTATTGACTCAATTCTACCATAATCGCCTCTGAGTGGCGATACATATGCTTCGGGTAGGGTACAAGGCTTATAATGCAATTATTCGTCTATATCCCATTAAAATTTTCATACATCTGAGAAAAGCTTTCAGAACGAAAAACGATGACCTTCAGGTCACCGTCTCTCTGTTGTTGCATCTATCCTTAGATATCTGATTTGCTGATCGCTTCAAACACTGACTGCGGATTCATTGGCGTCGCAGATAGTTCAACCCCGGTTGCGTGCAGTATGGCATTCCGAATGGCCGCTGAAGGGCTGATGGTCGGCGGTTCCCCCAACGCCTTGTTGCCGTATGGTGCCGTTGGTTCATATGTCTCGACAAATCCGGCATGCAGGTCCGGGGTGTCCATGCAGGTCGGAAGCTTGTAATCCAACAGGTTGTTGTTCAGAGGTACCCCAGACTTGTTAAAGAGAAGCTGCTCTGATAAAGCCATCCCCAGCCCCATGCTCATGCCTCCAAACACCTGTCCCTCCGCTAGTACCGGATTAAGGATGGTCCCGCTGTCGTGGATGTTGGCAATATCAAGAATTTCGATCCTTCCTGTTGCCATATCCACTTCCACTTCGACCACCGTCACTCCATAAGCGATGGCGTTGCTGCTTACTAACTGAGTGATATCACTGCTTATTCCCTTACCCAAATCTAAATGGTAGTATGCCTGCAGTGCGATTTCCTTCAAAGTGGCACTTTCTATACCGTCAGCCGTTCTCACCATCCCATTCTCTATAGTCAGCCGTTCTGTATCTACCTCCAGCATTCGGGTAGCCACAGTCAGAATCTGCTCCAGGACCTCCCGTGCCGCTTTCTTTACCGCGTGACCTGAAACGTAGCTTTGTCTGGATGCATAGGCACCGGTATCGAAGGGGCTCGTCTGGGTATCCGTCATCTGGCTCATATAGACCTTCTCCAGTGGAAAACCGATCTCCTCGGCCACCATCTGGCAAAATACGGTCTGGGCACCCTGACCAAGTTCGGTAGCCCCCATATCCAGTCTGACGCTGCCATCCTGATTGAGTGTCACCCGGGCGCCTGCAATCTCCACCTGGTTGGGCCAGGTCCCGGTCGCATAGTTGAAGCAAGCCAATCCAATACCTCGGCGAAAGGGACCTGTCTGGTTAACATATTCAGCCCTTTTCCTATCCCATGGGATGTATTCCTTGGCCCTATCTATGCATTCCGGCAAGCCGAAGCTTTGAATCGTCATACCTGCCTTGGTTAGGTCCACGAAACCCTCCTGGATCATGTTTTTCCTTCTCAGTTCCACTGGATCCATGGACAACTGAAGTGCGATGCT
>DAOUPV010000076.1 GCA_030625965.1 Clostridia bacterium | reverse complement strand
AAAAAAATAGGTGCTATAGGCGCCGTAGTCCGAAGGGGGTTGAACAGGGAGTTCACCCGGGGGGACTTTGGCTTACGACTAGAGCACCAATTTCTTCTGCCCTTATTATATCTGATTCATGACGGAGTGAGAGTAACCTGGTGGGGTTGACAATGACAAATATTTTGACACGACACGTGTCAAAAAGATGCTTAAGGGAAAAGAGGATGATATAATCAGCTGAGAGGTGATAAAAATGTTCCATATGAAACTGGATATGCTTATGAAACTTACGGGGACTAAGAATAGTACTTTGGCGATGCAGACATCATTGGATGCTTCCCACATCAGCCGCTTGCGCCGCGGGGAACGAAGGTTGGTCCGTGATGCGGACTATGTGAGAGCGATGGCCTCATGTTTTTCCAGACAGCTGGGTGAGGACTACCGCAGAAGAGTCGTTGCGGAAGCGATGCAGATGCCGGTGGAATTACTGGAGGAGCAGGAGGATTTGGCTGGTGTAATCCACGCCTGGCTGATTGACGATAAAGATGTTGGTCTGGAATCCATCGGTCATTTTCTGGATGGCTTTTCTGCAGATATGGGGTGCCAGCAACTGGATTTTGATGGTGCTGTCGATATATCGGGAAAGCTGCCCACAAAGGAAATGGAATGCTATTACGGGAAGCAAGGCAAACGGGATGCAGTGCTGGCCTTGTTGACTCAGTTACTGCAGATTGAGATGCCTACGACCTTGTTACTATATAGTGATGAGGATATGGATTGGTTGACTGAGGATCATCAGTTTATGCAGCAATGGGCATACTTGCTTAAACAGGTCATCTCACGAGGCAATAAGATTAGGATTATCCATACGGTGACCCGTAACCTGGACGATATGCTGCAGGGGTTGTCCAAATGGATGCCACTCTATATGACTGGTGCCATCCAGCCCTATTACTATCCCAGGAAACGGGACGGTCTTTTCAAGCGCACCTTGTTCATCGCAGCGGGGAAGGTGGCTATGACTGCATCATCAATTGGTGACACTCTCGACCATTCTTTAAATATACTGATTAGGGATTCAAAGGCTGTAGCCGCTCTTGAGGCTGAATTTAATGGTTACCTAAATCTCTGCAAACCTTTGATGCGTATCATCGGTGAGTCGCAGAGACAGGAACGCCTGCATCTCTGGAAAGGATTTTCCGAAGCCCAGGCAGATCAGGTCATGATTACTTCGAGACTGCCGATATACACTATGCCTGAAGATCTCCGGATGCGGATGGCGGAGCGTTCGGGCACAACGTATCGCAATATGCATGCCTATCAGGCCGGTGCCTCAAGACGATTCGAGCAGAATCTTAGTCAGAACCGGACTTGGGAGATGATTCGTCTACCAGACGTTACAAGCATCAGGCGTGGCCTGGCTCCGTCAGACCTGTCGAAGGCTGACGGTGGAATGGTGTGTTATCAATCGGCTGAATTTGTGGAACATCTGGATAATATTATTCACTTACTTCAGGAATATGACAACTACAATATTATCACTGAGAAGAAGCGGCACCCTGAAGAATATAATCTGTTCATCAAGGAACAGTATGGGGCCATCATTGAGCGGATTACCAATCCGCAGGTCCTATTTCAAATCAGTGAAAGCAACATGATTGCAGCGTTCTGGGATTACTTTGAACTGGTTGCGATACCAGCTGCAAAAGAAAAGTATGAAACGATTGAGGAGCTGAAAGGTCTGATAACAGAACTGCAATGAAGGATATACTGATTCGGCAGGTACACCTTGGGTTAAGGATGACATGACTTGCATGCTCTTTGGTGCATATGGTCATTATAATAATAGCAATTTCCTCCAGAATATACGTATAAGTTGTAGGTGTGAGATATACAGACCTACATATAGATATTGGAAATGGAGGAATTTAGAATGAGCAGGAAAGTAGCTTTGGTAACTGGTGCGAGCAGTGTAATTGGATTCGATGTGGCTGTGGAGCTGAAGAACAAAGGTTTTGTGGTTTACGGCGCAACCAGACGCGTTAAGAAACTGAAAGAATTGGAGAGCAAAGGTGTGAAGACCATCCAGTTGGATGTTACTGATGAGGCATCCATGGTGAATTGTGTGGAAACGATAGTGAAGAAGGAGGGAAGCGTTGACGTGTTGGTGAATAACGCCGGATACGGTTCCCGTGGAGGCAGCCCGACACCAGATGGAAGTCAATGTGTTTGGCCTGGGCAGGAACTATCTGATGGACAGGAACGTCTCGAAGGCCGAGATTGCCTTCCTGATCGGCTTTTCAGGAACTGGACCGGCATGACAGTCGGGGCGTACAGGAAAAACCATATCGGGAGTGCCTAGTAAGGTGCAGATTCGGGTTCTAGTTCGCCTGGTCAATGCATGCGATTACAGGGGCAGGATGCAGGAGTAGTTTACTCTTGCACCTGTCTCTGTCTTCATTTGTATATGGGTAGCGCTTAACATGTTGTAAGTGGTAATATGGAGTCACACTCTTAGAAAACGAGTTTCTGTGACTGACATATATACTTATCCTCATGATATACCATAGGCGGAGTAGGTGGAACAACATTGGCAGTAGTGTATTAAGAATACACCAAACCTGAAAGGAAAAGGAAGAATGGCCACTAAAGGAAGATGTAGTTATTGTAACAAGAAGTTTACCAAACAGGGAATGGGACGTCATCTGAGCGCCTGCAAGGAAATAAAGAAGTTACTGGGAGATGGACAGCCGCAAGATAGTTCGACTGGACATTCTTATTTCAATTTGATCGTTGAATCCAAGGACAAGGAAGATTATTGGATGCATATTCTGATCCGGGAAGATGCCACGTTGGAGCTGCTGGACGATTTCTTCCGCGGAATCTGGCTGGAGTGTTGCGGACATATGAGTGTGTTCTTCATCGAATACTATAGCTTCTTTTCTGGTTTTGACGATGTTTCCCAAATCCAGGAGATGCCCAATGCCTGCGGTATGAAATTCCGTTTAGGAGATCTGCTCTGCGAAGGCATGCGCTTTAACTACGATTATGATCTGGGGACTACGTCCGAATTGGGAATCCGGGTCAGGGACTATTATACAGAGTTGCCGCTGGACGGGGCGGTCTATGTGATGGCCAGGAACGTCCCTCCCCTGGAAGGTGTACCGAATTCTCCCAGGATGGGTATGTGTGCCTATGAAGGCGATCACGGATTCGATTATCATGACCTGATGGTCGAAGACTATCAGGTGAGTGACCAGGAATTGGAGGATATGCTTTGGGATGGAGACCTTGATGACAAGGACATTGATCCATTCGACCAAGATTATTTTGGTGAGGACTTCTTCGATGAGGAATTGGAACCCATCCAGGAAGAGATTGATAGGACAAAGGACCAGATTTTCAAGAACATCCTGAGGGCTGACCGGCCCATCGTATCGACGTCGCTTGAGTATCTGCTGGACAGGTTTACCAAAGAGGAGTTGAAACTGGTCTGCAAGGATTTCCAGATTGAGAAAATCGATAGACTGAAGAAAGCAGAGATGGTACAGACAATGGCCAGACGAATGCCATCCCTGTATCTGGAACGGGTGAAGCATCTGGGAACGGTTCAACTTAATATTCTGAAGCAGCTGACTAAAGCCGGGGGAAGGATGTACCAGGAAGATCTGTTCAAAGACGACAACGTTCTGGCTTCTATATGGAGGGCCCAGATGGCCCTGATGGTCTTCACCGGTACAGAGACCGAGGACGGTAAGGAGCGTCTGATCTGTTATCTGCCGGAAGAATATCTGGGGGGTCTGAAGAAGAGCGATTGGCAGCAGCTGGGTAAGGTAGGACGTCGAAATGACCTTTGGGTGAAGTTGACCAAGGGGCTTCTGTACTACTATGGTATGGCATTTTATGGACATCTGCTGGATGAAGTCAGGAGGACCAGTGGGCAGATCATTGAGGAGCAAGAGTATCTGGCTGTCCTGAGTATGCATCGGATCTGGTTCTCGGACCTAGAGGATTATGCATCCTATCTGGTGCATGAATTTGTGGAAGAACCAGACCTGCTCTATGCGGAAATCGAGGAAAGCAAGGAATTCAGGAAAGACCTTGGGTATAAGAGATTGACCCGTGAGCAGATACTTCATGCTGCGGATGTGGAGTATGTGAAGACTCCGGCCCAGAAAGCCATACGACGCTATCTGCTGTCCAACTTCTCCATAGAGGGGAAAAATGCGGACATGGAAATACTGAACATTCTGGATGATTTTGACATGGGTACCCAGCCCGTCGATCTGATTGAAGACCTGTCCATCCAGTTTGACTTGGATAATATTCAGGACACCAATGAATTTATGCAGTATCTGTCCAACCTGTACAACCAACACCGCCAGTGGATTCTTCTAGGTTACAGCCCTGACGAGCTGGCCAAGATGGAAGTGATCGGGACGTCGATGGTTTTCAATGTGCTGGCGGATCCGGGAACACCGCCCGGCAAAGCGACGGTATACGATTTCGCCAAGAAGAAGAAAGTTGGCCGCAACGATCCTTGCCCTTGCGGCAGCGGCAAGAAGTTCAAGAAATGCTGCGGCAGGTAGAGAGGGAAGAAGATGGGAAAGAAAAGACGAGGCGGGGGTCATTACTGCTGGGTCTGCGGCAAGAGCAAATCCAATGAGAGCTTCAGTGGCAAGGGACACAGCAAGCATATATGCAAAAAATGCGCCTCGCTGAGTCCAGAACAGCGAAAGGCCAAAGAGGAGCGCAGCCAGAAAGAAGAGATACGGCGGCTCTTGGAGGGTGATGGCCCGTATGGCAAGAGCAAGCGCAGACAGGAAGAACCGGAGGCGTACATTTCTTATGACCCCTTCTGGGAATGGGACCCCCAAGCTTGGCAGATTACTGAGGAAACCGATGAAACCAACAAAACAGGAATGATAGAATTTGACGAAGATGATTTGCCTTTTTGATAGGCGATTAAGAACCTTCGATGCGAAAATGGCAATTGAATGATCAGGA
Organism: Clostridia bacterium; assembly: GCA_030625965.1. Classification (GTDB taxonomy): domain Bacteria; phylum Bacillota; class TC1; order TC1; family UBA5767; genus UBA5767. The sequence goes on along the minus strand of DAOUPV010000076.1, from coordinate 4,861 downwards.
GATGAAAATGAGTGTAAAGACATACAGGGAACTTAATGCCTGCTTCATCGAGGAAGGCTATTTTCTGGATTACGATATCTTAGACAAGAAGAAAAACCTGGATGTAGAGCTGCAGGAGGATTTGATGCAGATCTTCATCGCGGAACCGGACAGGCTGGTCTACAAGCTGGGATTTATGGAGGAGCTGGATCTTGTGGCCGACTCGGTCCGGGCTCTGCAGCAGATGGGCAGGACCTTTGTGGCGGAACTATCCTGTCGTCCGGAATTGGAGTTCAGCCGACAGAAAACTGATTTCGATCCCGACTGGGAGAGAATCGGGATTCTCAGAGAGGAGATGCCTTTTGTACTGGGACAGGAGCATCTGGTTGATTCCTGGTACCAGAAACTTTACGGACGGTTGCTAGAGATCTTTCGGGATGAAATTGCAGCTTATGACGGTACGGTAGCCCAGTATCTGAGCAGCAAGAATGATCATGTTCATTTGGCGGGACGGGTCTGTTTCCACCTGGTGGAAAATCCGTCGGATCAGGAACCATTCGCCTTTCTGGCCACCTATGCCCGGGAGAACAAGGGGAAGAACAGGGTTGTCCATACGCCGCTACGGAACGCACTAGGAGAATACCGGGACGAACGGGACAAGCTACTCACATTGCTCGCAAGCGTCAACAAGGTGATGAAGCGCAGTGGTCTGATTGCAGAACTGGTGGATAGCGGGGAGCTGTTTCAGCCCTTGCGTTTTACCAAGGAGGAGGCATACACTTTCCTAACGGAAGTGGGAATGTATGAGGAATGCGGTATTCTCTGCCGCGTTCCCGACTGGTGGAAAAGGAGTTCCCGGGCGTCCAGGCTGGTGCTTAAAATTGGTGAGAAGGAACCGTCCAAGGTGGGATTCAACAGTCTCATGCAGTTCAATCCAGGTCTTTTATTGGGCGGAGAGGAACTTAGTCAGGAGGAAGTAAAGGATCTGCTTATGGAAGCGGAGGGGCTAAGGCTCATCAAGGGGAAGTGGGTGGAGGTCGACCATGGAAAGCTGGAGAAGATGCTTGAGGCCTACGGGCAGGCACAGCATATGTCCGAACGGGGCTATTCCATGGCTGAAGCTATGCGTCTTTCTCTGGATGTCAAAGATGAGCTGAAGCTAGATGAGGACACTCCCGTTGAAGTCACTAACGGCCAGTGGCTGGAGCAGACTTTGAGGCAGCTGAGAGATCCATCGGGAGTGGCTGTTCCAGGATTGTCTGCTGCATTTACAGCCACACTTCGTCCTTACCAGATGGAAGGACTTGGTTGGCTGAACATGATGCAGGACTACGGTTTTGGCGCTTGCCTTGCTGACGATATGGGACTGGGCAAGACGTTGCAAGTGATGGCGCTTCTGGATGTGCTGAGAGGGCGTGGGTCCTTCAAGGCCCTGCTGGTCCTACCGGCTTCGATCATGGGCAACTGGCAGAAGGAGCTGGAGCGTTTTGCGCCCCATATCCGTTTCCATATGGTCTATGGCAAGAAGGATATGCCGACTACCGAGGAACTTGAAGGAATGGAGCTTCTTCTGACCACCTATGGTATGCTGAGCCGACTTACTGAATTGCAGGCCGAGACCTGGGACCTGATGATTCTGGACGAAGCCCAGGCCATCAAGAACCCTGGAACGAAGCAGACCAAGGCTGTGAAAGGGGTGGCCGCCAGGAACCGGATTGCATTGACCGGAACACCCATCGAGAACAACCTGATCGAACTTTGGTCTCTGTTCGATTTTCTGAATGCAGGCCTGTTGGGGACGGTGGCTGAGTTCAAACGATTCGTTAAGCATGCGCATGAAAACCACGGTGACTACCGGGAGCTGCGGAAACTGGTGAGTCCTTTCATCCTACGTCGATTGAAGAGTGACAAGGAGATTATATCTGATCTGCCAGATAAGATGGAGATGAAAGTCTATTCCATGCTGAGTCGGAAGCAGGTGGCTCTCTACAAAAGTGTGCTCAAATCCCTTGAGAAATCTCTTGAGGAATCCGAGGGCATACAGAGAAAAGGTCTGGTGCTCTCCAGCATCAGCCGATTCAAGCAGATCTGCAACCACCCAGACCACTACCTGGGTGAAGGACCCTACAAGCCATCGCACAGCGGTAAGTTCGAGATGCTGGGGGAGATATGCCAGACCATCCGCCAGAAGAAGGAACGGGTGCTGGTGTTTACCCAATATAGGGAAATCATCGAACCGCTCAGTGAATTCCTGAGTACAGTCTTCCGGCGGGAGGGATTGGTAATCCACGGAGGTACGCCAGTCAAGCGGCGTACCGAAATCGTGGAACGTTTCCAGAATGACCGTCAGGTTCCTTTCATGGTCATTTCCCTGAAGGCGGGAGGTGTGGGGCTCAACCTTACCGGGGCCAACCACGTAATCCACTTCGACCGCTGGTGGAATCCGGCGGTCGAGAACCAGGCTACGGACCGGGCTTACCGTATCGGTCAGGAACGCGAGGTGATGGTCCATAAATTCATCACCAAAGGGACCGTGGAAGAGAGAATCGACGAGATGATCAGCGATAAAGCGGCCTTGATGAAGGATGTGATCAGTGACGGGGATGCTACTTGGATTACCGAAATGGACAACGAGCAGCTGATGCAGATGCTCACGTTGCGGGTATGAGGTGAGTATGATGGACTATTACAAGAAGAATACGTACAAAACATCAGGGGAGCTTAGAAGCAAGTCAGAGCGGAAGATTGAGGCCCTGAGGAAAAAAGATCCTTCAATAGCTCCGGTAATAATTGACGGTAACAAGATTGCCCGGAGTTGGTGGGCCATAGCCTGGAACCGCAACCTGGAAAGTTATGCCGACTACGAAAACCGTATAGCCCGGGGAAGGCGTTACGTCAAGAACGGGACGGTAATCGACCTTAAGATCGAGAAGGGCCTGGTTCGGGCGCTGGTGATGGGCAGCCGAAGGAAACCCTACGAGGTCCTGATCCGGATTGATCCCCTCGACAAGGCCCATTGGGAGGCAATCCTCGGCCACAGTAGTAAGCGCATCGATAGTCTGGAGTCTCTAGTCCGCGGGGAATTTCCCCGGGAACTGGAGGAGCTCTTCACCTTGAGGGGGAAGGGGCTTTTCCCCAGTCCGTCTGAGATCCGGTTCGATTGCGATTGTCCGGACTGGGCCGATATGTGCAAACATGTGGCGGCAGCCCTCTACGGTATCGGAGCCCGGTTCGATGAGGATCCCACACTCTTTTTCATGCTGCGGGACATCGAGTTCGAGGATTTGATCCGGAAATCTCTGGAACAGACTGTAGACAACCTGCTGGAGAATGCGGACAGAAAGAGCGGCCGGACCTTGAGCGATGATAAGGTATGGAATCTGTTTGATATTGAAAAGGGATAGAGTGCTATGTGGATAGTGAATTCATAAATGAACAAGTGAGCGACCCTAATAGGAGAATATGCGGCTGATACCTCTCGCAATTCCGGAATTGGGATTGCATAACTTGCGATAGACAAGCTGATATGGTAATATACTTACAAGTATATTACTTGCGAGTATATAAAAAAGCGTGAGGACACATGTAGGATTTGAGGTGGACGGGATGTTTATAGGCCGAGAGAACGAATTGGAAAAATTGAATGATTTCTACCGAAGCGACAAGTTTGAGATGGTGGTGATATACGGAAGACGCCGGGTAGGAAAAACCAGGCTGCTGACAGAGTTTATCAAGGGGAAGAAGTCCATATTCTATGTGGCTGAAGAGAACAATGATGCTCTGAACCGAAAGAAATTCTCTAGAGTAGTACTGGATTACTATCATGAGGAACTGAATCTAACTTTCGATTACTGGGATGACCTATTTAAATATATTGGCAGTCGAGCTGACGATGAGAAACTGGTGATCGTAATTGATGAATTGCCATATATGGCGACTGCTAATCTTGGTTTCATGTCGATTTTGCAGAACATTATTGATCATCATTGGTTAAATAAGAACATAATGCTGGTGTTGTGCGGTTCAGCGATCAGCTTCATGGAGAACGAAATCGTATCCCACAAGAGCCCTCTATATGGAAGAAAAACAGGACAGATGAAAATCCTACCTCTGGATTATCTGGATGCTGGAAAATTCTTTCCGCATTATACTCTTGAAGAAAAATTCAAGACCTATGCTGTGCTGGGAGGAATACCACACTATCTGATTCAATTTGATCCTGAACGCTCATTGGATGAGAATATAACCGGTAAGGTGATGAACCCGGTTGCCTTTCTCTATGATGAGCCGAATAACCTATTGCATCAGGAACTGCGAAATCCGGCGGTTTACAATGCGATTATTGGAGCCATAGCTTCAGGTGCAACTCGGATTAACGAAATAGCAACTCAAATCGGGGAGACAACAGCTAAGACTAACAAATATGTCAGTTCTCTACTTGAACTGGAGATTATTCGACGGATTCAACCTGTCGACGAAAAAAAATCCAGAAAATCTTTGTATAGCCTAAGGGATAACCTTTATAGTTTCATATACAGATACGTATACAGCCAGAGAAGTCTTATCGAACAGGACTTAGGTGAAGCTTACTACTATCGTTCCGTGAATGACGATATGAGCCAGTACTGCGGGAGGATTTTTGAGGAGGTTTGTCTACAGTATCTACTGCGGAAAAATAAGAAGATGGAGTTACCTTTCCTGGTGGAGAAATTCGGGAGCTGGTGGGGTAACAATCCCGTGTTGCGGAGGCAGGAAGAAATGGATATCGTAGGCCTGAGCACGCAGGCCGGTCTATATGCGGAATGCAAGTTCAGGAACGGAAAGACGGGTATAGGAATATATGAACAACTTTTGGATCGGAGTGAGCTTGTTCCCAGGAAAG
>DAOUPV010000013.1 GCA_030625965.1 Clostridia bacterium | reverse complement strand
GAGATCAATGTCGCCCTCTTTTCCGACTTGATGAGCCGGTTAACATAATCAAACACGATGACATACATGGTGCTCTCCATGGTCAAAACCAATACCATACCGACAAACATGGATACCCTGAAATAGACAGCCCAAAAGCTCAGCGCCCCCAAGACTGTCAACACAGCCACTGCTCGCTGGAAACCCAGCAGCTTCTCTATCCGGTGTGCATTCCAGGTAAACAGGGCTCCGCACAATCCCCCAATGGACAGGACCAAACCGATCCAGAACTCACTGTAACCCAAAAGGAGCATGCGGTTCTGGGAATAGAAGAACACCGTGGTGGCCAACGCTCCGAACAGTTCGGTAGCCAACAGCATGAATCCCAGTGTGTTGTGATGGGTAAGTACGTAGAGCGACTCACCGATCTGTTTCCTGAATCCCCTCCAGAATGGTTCTTCTTCTTTCCTCTCAACCAAAGGGGGTTCCTTGAAAGTAAAGCTGAAGAGGAATGTGCTGATCCCCACAATCAGGGAGATCTTGTAGACCAGTGTATAGTCGAATTGGGCCACATAGCCCCCGACCAGCAGAGAGGCAGCGCTGGCCAGCTGGTAGAAAAGCTCCTGTCGACCGCTGATTTTGAGAAATCGTTCTTTCTCTCCCACAGCCTTGACTGAATCATAGAGCAGCGCTTCCCCCGCTCCCGACTCCAAATTGTAGCTTAGGGCATGGATCATAAAAGCGACAGCGAACCATACTAGATCCTGGGCGAAGATCATAATGAGGATATTCAAGATGGCGAATGCCCGGCCCAATACACGTGAGAATTTTCGGCCGTAGAGATCGGCCACCGCCCCGGTGGGTACCTCGAAGAAGATTGAGGCCACATGGAAGATGGACTCCATCAGACCGATTTCGAAGAGGCTCAACCCCTTACTGGCCAAATAGAGCATCCAAACCCCGTTGGTCAGATGAAAGTTGGAGAGGAAGATGAACAGATAGTTCCGGGGTATATTCCTTCTCAGTTGATCTGTTTCTTTCCTGCTCTTCGTTTTCCTCACACCCTTCATGCCAACGTCATCTATCCCTCTAGAAATACCGCTTAGATTACTGATTCAAAAGAAAGGGAGTTAGAACAATCCTAACTCCCCATAATATACCTATGCCCTACTCTGCCTTCTTATCCTTAGCATCAATCCGTTCCTTGTAATTGAAGAATGAAGTGATCACCAGCTTCACTAGGATATAGGCCGGAACTGCGATCAGACCACCCAAAAGCCCGAATAGCGAAGTGATGCCGATCACGATGATGATGACCGTCAAAGGATGGATGGGCAACCTGGAACTCATGATCCGGGGACGGACCAGTGAACCCTCGATGTTCTGGGCCACAATCATGACGATCAGAACCTTGACGACCATCCAGATATCCGTCGTCAGGGCAATGAACAGTGCCGGTATGATACCCAATGCAGGTCCCACGAAGGGTATGATACTGGTCACCATGGCAAAGATGGCCAGGAAGACCTTGGTCGGCATGTCGATGATGGCATAGCCTACAAACATCAAAGCACCGATCAGTAGGGCCACCAACATCTGTCCGGTGATATAGCTGGATACCGACCGGTCCGCTTCCTTCAGATAAGCATGGACCTTGCGCTCATATTTCTTCGGGAACAGTTTGATTACAGCACTCACGATCTTGCGGTCATCCTTCAGGAAATAGACCATGAATATGGGAATCATTATGATTTGGTAACCCACACTGGCTATTGAACCCACCACACCCACGATATTGAGGGTCAGCGAGTTGATCCACTCGAAAAGGTCCTTCTGTATCTCGAGCAGTTTTTCATTGACCTGCTCATTGTCAATGAAGGGGATATCCCAGTTGCTGGGATCTAGCGGCTCAAAGGTCCTGCCTTCCATCCAGCCCATGAAGTCATTAAAGGCCCTGATCGACTCGTTGACGATCGTAGTCGTGGTATAGAAGATGATTCCAGTGAAAACCACGACCAAAAGACCGACCACCACCAGCATGGCCACGCTGCGGTTTAACAATTTGGTGCTGCCCAGCTTGCGGTAGAGCGGCCGAAAGATATAGTAGAACACTCCGGCGAACACGATGGGGGTTATGAAGATGCTGAAGGCCTTGTATATGGGTTCGATGGCAAAATTAATCTGCTTCAGCAACCAGATGATGACCAGCATCATGATGGTACCCATAGTCAGTTTGAAGTATCTACTGCTAAAAAAGTCCATACTATCCTCTTTTCAAATATGATTGCAAAACTATTACATCCATTATAGCATTTCAAACTGCAGATGCGAACAAAAGCCATATATTATAAGGAATGTCTCAGACCACTTTTCACCATAACAGAGTGCGACACCCGACAAAAAAGCACCACCGGTGGTGGAGCTTCCGTCAATAACATTTCACTCGTTAGATTCTGGCGATGGCCCGGCAAGGTAGCCCGGTCATACCAGTGAAATTCATGGGATAGGTACGGGCAGAGAACCTGGCGCTCTTCTCAGCCAGGAGCACTTCTTGCAATGAGCAGAGATTTTCCACCACGAACACTCCTCGGTCGGCACAGTACTGGTCCATTTTTGAATGTTCACTGCCGCTGCGTACGCCGGCGCAATCGATCCCAATTATGGCAACACCCTTATCCACCAGAGCGGCTATCAGCTTCTGTGACCGCTGGGGATGGTCCTTGAAATACGCCTTGGTGCCATACGAAACCTTCTCCATATAACCAGTGTAGAAGGCCACAAACATACCTGTATCGATCAAATCCAGATCAATATGTTCCTGACTGACCGCCCCTATGCCCGCCCCCGATACTTCCGACACATCAAATACGATGCCCGGCCTTTCGGTGAACTCCAGAGGAAACACCTTGTCCATTACATCAAAATGAGTTCCCAGATGTCCGAACGACGCCTTGTCCAGATTGGTCTGGGCATCATTCCTGATTTCGGGTGTAACAGCAAGCGACAAATCCACTAACATATCTTCACCTCTTTACAATTCATTTAAACTTTGGCTGACTATAACAACAGGTTCACTGCCAACCTGGCATAGATTTTGGCACAGGCCACCAGCTGGTCTACGGCGACGTATTCCGTCGATGCGTGTGCTTGGGCGATATCCCCAGGGCCGAAAACCACCGTCTTAGTGCCCATTCGGGCTAGATGAGCCCCATCGGTCCAGTAGTCCACACCACCAACCTGGGCTGTTTCACCGGTTAAAGATTCAATTTCCGAAACCAATGCATCGACCAATTCATTGTCGATACCCGACTCCAGAGCGGAGCGTCCCTCGGTTTCCGGTTCTTCTTCGATGGTGAAGCTGGCACCCGGATAAGCCGCCGCCACCTTACCTATAGTTTTCTGAATCTCCCCTTTGGCTCCCTCGATACTCTCACCCGGTATCAGTCGGCGATCCATGGAGAACCAGCATTCATCCGGCACTGTATTATTCTGCAATCCACCTTGTACCCGGCCAATGCTCAGCGTCGGCGCGGAAACGTAGGGGTGACTGCGTTTGGCCAGCTCCGGAACCAGTTCATCTTCCAAGGCCACAATCATCCGCGAGGCAATGGATACGGCATTGATACCGTTCTTCGGCTTGCTGGCATGGCAGGCCTTACCCTTCACCCGCACCTTAAGCCAGCTCATCCCCTTGTGGAAACCGGCCACCTTGAGACCTGTCGCCTCGCCAACCACTGCGTAGTCATAGACGTCGCCCCTGGCCACCAGATGCTTGGCACCCTCTGAATTGTTGGGAGACTCTTCTCCCACCACACCAGCATAGTGTAAACTCCCCTTGAGTTCGATTCCTGAACGCTTGATGGCCATCATGGCTAAGAGCATCGCCGCATTGCCGCCCTTCATATCCACGGAACCCCTGCCCCAAAGCAGGCCGTTCTTCATATCGGCCACAAACGGCTCGTGGTCCATACCGTCCGGTAGCACCGTGTCGATATGACCGCAGAACAATAGTCTCTTACCCTGTTCATCGCTACCCATCATGCTGGCAGAGACGTTGGAACGCTCATCAAATACCGTTTCCGTCGTGGCTTGGATCCCTTCCCGGGTCAGGCGTCTTTGGATATGCTCCGCCAAGGCGGTTTCTCCACCTTCAACCATATAGTGACTGGGTATGGAAACCAGCTCTCTGGTCAGCATAACCACTTCATTATCTTCAATATGTTGTAAAACATCTGTCTTCATTTCTTCATTCATTTCAATTCTCCTTATACGATAAATCATGATGCATTACGAACGATAGCATCATACCTGTCATTATAGCAGAGATGCAGTCATGGTGGGGAGCTTTTCCCTTATGCCAAAAGGCTTTGCTTTGATTGACAAAGGAAACCATATCTTGTAGTATTATATGGAATAATGCAAAAAATAGGAGGATTTTCCTTGAAAATACAACCATTAAAAATCGATGATCTGACGGCATCCATCCCCATCGTCCAAGGCGGTATGGGTATCGGTGTTTCCGGTTCCTCACTGGCCGCAGCCGTCGCCAACCAAGGCGGTATCGGCGTGATTTCCGGAGCCCAGATCGGTTACAAAGAACCCGACTTCCTGACCAATACGGTAGAAGCCAATATCCGAGCCCTGAGAAAAGAAATTCGCCGGGCCAGAGAACTGAGCCCCAAGGGCATCATAGGCGTGAACTTCATGGTCGCCATGAAGAACTATAAGCAACTGGTTAAAGTCGCAGTAGAAGAAAAAATCGACCTGATCGTTTCAGGCGCAGGATTGCCATTGGATCTTCCCAGCTATGTTGAGAACTCCAAGACCAAACTGCTGCCCATCGTATCTTCCGCTAAAGCGGCCAACATCATCATCAAGCGTTGGATGAGACAAGGCCGGGAACCGGACGCCATCGTGGTCGAAGGACCTTTGGCCGGAGGCCACCTGGGCTTCAAACCGGATCAGATCGATAAGGAAGAATTCAAGCTGGAGCACCTGGTTGAAGATGTCGTTGCACTGCTGCAAAAACTGAATAAAAATATCCCGGTCATCGCCGGTGGGGGAATCACCACTGGGGCCGACATTGCCAAGTTCCTGAAACTGGGAGTTAGCGGTGTACAGATTGGCTCACTGTTCGTACCGACGGAAGAATGTGACGCCTGCATGGTGTTCAAAGAAGCGTACCTGAATGCCAGCGAAGAGGACATCCAGATTATCAAGAGCCCGGTGGGACTGCCCGGCAGGGCCATCCGCAATCCCTTCGTGGAGCGCATCGAAAAGGAGAATCTCCCGGTGAAGAAATGTTTCCGTTGTCTGGAAACCTGTGATCCCTCGGATACCCCTTACTGCATCTCCCAAGCCTTAATTGATGCCGTACAGACCGGTGAAGGATTGATCTTCTCCGGAGGAAAAGCTTTCCTGAGCAAGCAGATCACCACCGTCAAAGAAGTCATAGACCGACTGATGGGCGAACTACAGGAATATGAATACTAAACACAATAATTCAAAAGCCACCTTCCCATTGGGCAAGGTGGCTTTTCTCATTCTTATGGGCTATTACACCCTGACTCCATAGTGTACAGAGACAAGTTCCTACCTTAGAAATCGAATTCGGCAATCAGAGCAGTATGGTCCGAAGGCCTCTCCATCATACGGATGGACTTATCGATCCAGACCTGCTTGGAATACTCTGCGACATCTGTCGTAGCGAAAATATGGTCAATGCGCCAGCCGATGTTCCTCTGGACCCCGTTCTTGACCCTGTAATCCCAGAAGGTAAATACGTTGTCGTCAGGAATATGTTTGCGGAATATATCCACATAATCCTTTGTCGCTTCCGCTAGACGTTTCTGTTCTTCCGGATTAAAACAGACCCGACCTCTTAACCTGTCTGGATCGTGCACATCCCTATCGTCCATGGCCACATTCAGGTCTCCCAACCAGATCATTTTCTGTCCGGCATAACCTTCCTCCACCAGATATTTGCCCATACTCTCCAGGAAATTCAGCTTGTAAGGGAACTGCTCATTGTCCAGATCACGACCCTGGGGGATATAGGTATTGACTATCCACAGACCGTCTACCTTAGCCAGGATGATGCGGGCCTCGCTCTCCTGACAGAAGTCCACCTGAGGTTTAACGACCTCCTCAAAAGGCTTTCGCGACAGGATGGCGACCCCGTTATAGGATTTCTGGCCCCGTACCGCAGCATGGTACCCAATCTCCTCGAAAGCTTCCAGAGGGAACTTTTCATCCTGGCACTTGATTTCCTGCATGGCTACCACATCGATATTCTCTTTCTCCAACCAGGGGCCCAGGATGGGCATTCTGGCGTTTACCGAATTGACATTAAAGGTTGCTATCTTGAACATATGACCTCCCGTTTTGTTTGTTTTCTCTTCCTTTTCAGTTTATACTACTTGTATGAGTAGTACAATACAGACTATTGGAGGTAAGAAAGTGGACAAATATGTATGCACTATATGTGGTTATGTTTATGACCCGGCAGTAGGTGATGCTGACGCCGGTATCGCCCCCGGCACCTCTTTCGCAGATCTGCCCGCAGACTGGGAATGCCCCGATTGCGGCGTAGGTAAAGACGATTTCGAAAAACAAGCGTAATAAAAATCCCGCTTCACAAATGTGAGGCGGGATTTTTCTATGTCTGATTCTTCTTCTGCTGAAATATCTTAGATGTAGTCTTTTTCCTTCAGGATCTCTCTGGATTTTTCCAGATCTTCCTCTGCCATCATCACGATGGGGCCGGTACAGCCCATACCGCTGGAAGCATAGATTCCTACTTTCCAAAGTTCGCGAACTGCGTCCTCCAGATCCAGGATCTCGATGCCAGGGATGTCTGCTGTACAAGTCTTCTCAGGCGGGCAAGCCACTTCTTCCGTGGCTTCCTCGGTCTTTTTGCTGCCAGCTGTAAGATCCGCCAGCAGTTTTTTCAGACCAGCCTTCTTGGCTGCTGCAAACTCGGCATTCACTTTTTTCAACAGCTGGCCTTGTGCACAACTGCCCATGTAGCGGATCGCGCCGGCAATCACCGGAGCACCTGATGCACGGGAAATGATGCCGATGATGCGGTCATATCCTTCACCCACACCAGGACCGTAGCCGAAGCCAGAGGCTTCATAGCTGCCACCGGTGCTGTAAGCGGAGAACATCTTCATCATCACGTTTCCGGTCAGGGAATCCATCACCATGATGTCAGGTACGCCCTGCAAGAGGTCGTTTCCACGCATCACCACGCCACCGTCAGCTCTGGCTGATTCAGTGAAGGTTATGGGGTATCCAGCATCCTTCAACTTATTCAATACCTTCTCAACCTGTCTGGCACCCTCGATGTTGAGGATACCCACGGTCGGGTCTGCATTGCCGCAAGCCTTGGCCGAAGCGATAGAGCAGATTGCGTTCTTGATCATCGCAGCCACCCGGTTGGTGTCCGAAGTACCGGTCGTGGTACCGATGAGCAACTCTTTCCCCATAGCTGGCGTAATCACACGGCCGACCGTGGACACACCGATTGGGAAGCTGTAGTGCAACGTAACTGCAGAATCAAGACGGCCGTCAAGCAGCATCTCGTCCATCAGCTTGTGTGCTTCTTCATCGTCGGTTGCTTCCACCAATTCCAGATCAGTCGTGATACCGGTTCCGATGACGACTACTTCCAGATCAGTGTTCTGGGATTGCGCCAATTCAGCGCCCCTAAGTAATTCCTCAGGACCGTGTTCGCTACCCAGGATGGTCAGTCCGACTCTGGTTTTTTTACCGAAGGAACCGGTCTCGAGCGCTACTGCGATCTCTTCAAAGGTCTCCTTCAGGGTTTGTTTCACCATATTTTCCATGTTGTCACCTCCTTGTTTCAAGACACAAATCCTAGTCCAGAGAGAGAGAGGCAGCAAAGTTTCTCATGGACTCAGCCACCATCTTTCTCACTTCGTCCTTGTCAAATCCAGTTTCCTCACCGACTACGCCGGAGTTCTTCTCAACCAGATAAGACACGCCGTCGAACAGGTTGGTCAGACGGCCCAGGAACAAGGAACCTTTACCGATGATCATGGCTCTTTCAATCTCGCCGCTTTCGATCATCTCTTTGGCGAAGCCCAGGAATGGTACTCCTGACGGAATGTGTCCCTGTGTGGGAGCATATCCAGGCATACCTTTGGCTTTAACTACGTCCATAATTTCGGTACGAGCGAAATCACCGCGTTTAACGCCCAAAGCCGCTATCATCTTGAAGTTGGCTTCCGGTACGTCTCCAGCCCCGGCCGGTTTGGTGATCTCTGGGTTCTGCATCTCGGGTGAGAACTTATCAACGTCTTTCAGGCTGATGCCTGCACGGTCCAAGGGATCCGTCACGATGGCAGTCATTACGGCCTGCGGAGAGGATCCTGAACCGATGGTATGTCTACCCACCACGTCAGTACGGATGACAGGACTAACGCCGTCATTCTCGGATATCACGAAAGCGAAGGTACCCAGTACGTCTTCTAGTACCGGAACGTTCTTCTCGATGTGGGATTTGGAGTTCATGCCCAGCTTGGCGGTGGATCCGCCAGCTACGACCAATACGTTCTTGTAAACGCCGGCCTGTACCAGAGCAGCCGCTTCTACGGAAGCGTGTGCCGGTGCAGCACAGAAAGAACGGATATCGGAACCAGTGGCTTTGACCAGGTTGCAGGCCTCACCGATGGCTTTGGCGATGTTGCCGCCGCCTCTTTGGTTCATGTCGCCACAAGCTTCTTCAGAACACTCAACAATGTAGTCGATATCTTCAGGATCCATGCCCAGTCGGTCCAGCAGGTCCATTACCGTAGCTACGGATGAAGCCTTGGAGACCAGGTTTTCGAACATCACGTGGGAAGTCAGGGCCTGATCGAACTCGTGAGCACGCTTGATGCAGCCGACTACCTTGCCTTCGAAATGTAGAGGCTCACCGTGCTTCTCGATGGCAGCATTGATATCTTCCATACTGGCGCCATCTTTCTCGATGCTGGCAACGTTCTTGATCTTGGCGAACTTGTCGTTGGCCATTATTTTCTTGGCAACTTCTTTCTGGAAACTGTCTTCCAACAGGACCAAGTCAAAAATATCCGATACCTTTACCAGACCAAGCAATTCGTCTTCGCTATAGATGGAACCGAATTTGCCGTCTCTGGAAGCATCCTTGAGCTGGTTTTCGTACCAAGGTTTAGCCATTTCTGAAAGTTCTCCCGGCGTCATATTGCCGATGTAAACCTGGTTGGCAGGATATTCTACTACTTCATCAAAACCCCTAAGAACCGTGGGCAGAGCCTTCAGATGCTCAGACTCAGGATTGCTTCTGCGCTCGGAAGTCTGGGTCGTTCCTTGGTGGATGAGCATTTCGGGTGTATGGAACAGGTTGTAAGCTGCTCCTTTGATCACTGGAAAATTCATATTTTTCACCTCCATAAAATGAAGGGGACAAACTGAAATCAGCTGTCCCCCCTTAATTGCAGTTGTTAATTTTTTAATTAGTCGTTGAAAACAGTCTGTTCGTCTACTTCGGTTTCCAGAGCGCGAAGGGCTTTTCTAACCAAGCTTCTTCTCAACTCTTTCTCATCCTCAACACTCAGTGTAGGATCACCAAGTGGGTAAGGAATCGCGATAGTAGGAACAATTCTGTTAGCTCCAACTGTCAATGAGATTGGTACAACTGTACACATGTGTACCACGGGGAACCCATTACTTTCAATTTCTTTTACCATCGTTGCGCCGCAACGAGTACAGGTTCCTCAGGTGGATGTCATGATGACAGCGTCAACATTATCCTCTTTCAGGAATTTGACCATATCCGCAGCATAAGCTTTGGAGTTGGCAACAGATGTACCGTTACCTACAGTCGTGTAGTAGTAGTTGTGAAGTGAACCGATTTCGCCGGCTACTTCCATCTCTCTCAACACGTCTACAGGAATAACACGGTCCAAGTCTTCGTTGGCGTAGCATGGGTCGTATCCGCCGTGAGCGGTCTCACCATTCTCCTCAGTCAAATCACTGATGCCCTCAATGCTGTAGCGGCCATATTTGGACGCCGATGAGGACTCGATGCGATCAGGATTGCCTTTAGGTACCGGGCCACCGGAAGATACGATAGCGATTCTAGCCTTGGTAATATCCTTGACGGCCGGTGCTGGATCAACACGGTCAAACACGGGCATAGGATACTCGGTTTCGAACGCTTCACCATTCAGTTTAGCCATCAGCATATTAACGGCACGCTTGGCGCCTCTTTCTTCCACGAAAGTGTTGACGCGAACGCCACGCTCCAGGTAGCCTTCCTCTTCACCGGTTCCAATGGCTTCGCCACGGGCCAGTTTCAGAGCCAAAGGAGCAATCTTAGCTAGAGCGTCTTTCATGCCTACTGCACTGTTTCTAGTTTCGATCATGTAAGTAAATTTCTTGAACATGTCGGCACCAGGGTTCTCGGTATACATACCGGAAACAGTTGGCACACCCAGCTCTTCGCTGACTGCTTTGGCTACTGCACCTGCTGCAACACCGTAACGTCCGGCATTGAAGGCAGGGCCAGTGATAACGACGTCAGGCTCATGTTTCTTGATCATCTCAAGAACAGTAGCGGTTGCCTCATCAATGTTTTCGCCAAAATAGGAGTCACCACAAACTACGGTGGCAACGATTTCTGCATCATCGCCGAACAATTGTTTCAGTCCCATACCGGGACCTTTCACGCCCTCAATTTCCATTGGAACGATATCGGCTTTATCTTCACCACCAATACCAGCGTAGAACTGGTTGATATAGTGAACGACTTTAATTTTTCCCATTGTTTTCCCCCCTTTTCTGGGTATTTTCTTTGTAACTATCTCAATGCGGATACAGCTTCAACGATGGTGTCCATATCTAGAACCATCTCCATCATGCTTACTTGCTCATCATAGACGTCTGCATCGACTTCATCTTTCAGTTCAAATATATGGAATGATTTGAGTTCCAACGGAACTCCTGCCAACGGACCTGCGAAAGTCGGATCTCCAGCTGATACAGTTTCGGCGGCCAGAGCAGAAGCTTCTGCTTCTCCCCCACCCAAAACTACAACTAGATCTTCGTTTCCAAACTCTTCAGCCAAATCTTTGATTCTGGCTTGGTTTTCAAGGTCCATTGCGCCTGCGCTCGTTCAGACGAAGCACTCAGTTGTAGAAAATACAACTTCGGCACCGGCTGACTTGACACATTCAGCAATTGCATCACCCGGAATACCGTCACGGTCTCCGAGGATGGCTACTTTTTTGCCATTCAACATTCGTTTTTCCTCCTCAATTTTATTGTATTAATTTCTAAGTTTATTACTAATTTTCTTAATAGGTTTTAGCTGACAGGTATCCGAAGCCCAACTCGTTGGTCGCGCCGGTGATTACCTGAATCTCAGCCGTGATGCTGCCGTCTGCTGCCAAAGATCCATCTGTACCACCGGCAATTACGTCTGCTACTTCTGGGTAGCCGATTACGTTGCTCATCGGGGGCAGAGTGATCAGTTGGTTGGCGTTACCACCGGTTACGACTGCGTCGCCTACCGGAGTGGAGTCTGCCAGAGACTGGGACCCGCCATCCTGACCGGCGTACTCGTCGGTAATCAGAACAGTCTTGATACCCTTCTTGGTGATCTTGTTGCAGTTCATTACCAAGTCAGCATCGGGGTTACCGAAACCTTCTTCGGAAATTATTACTGCATCGGCACCCATGAACTCAATGAGTTTAGCAGTCATGTTGGAAGAACGCTCTTTGTCTGCCAGCGTTACGTTCTCATTGGTGAGCACGCAACCCAGGAAGTTGATGTCCTTGCCATGTCTGGCGTAAAGCTCTTCGATTACCGGGTTGTTCATGTGAACGTAGCTCGGGTTCTTGTCGCAAGCGGATACACAGTTACCACTGGCAATCGCGCCATCGAATACTTCTGTCGGGTACATGAAGGTCGGAACGATCTTCTTCACATCAACACCGTAAAAATAAGTGTCGTGCAACAGACCTTGGGACTGCAACATGTACACGTAAGCTACCTTGGGCAGTGCTGGGAATTCAGCTGCTTGCTCAACCAAGGGCTTGGTTTCATAAACCTTAACCTCGTCGGGCTCAACTTCTTTACCCAATGTACCCAAATAAGTACCTGCTCTGAATCCGGCCATTCTGACTACGGATTCATGCTGCCACTGGTTCAGGCCCTCAACAGGCTCAACCTTGACAACAACGTTTAGTGTCTTTGAGAATGGAGTATATTCAGCTCCGGGGCCGCTCATGTCAATGATGCCTTCCTGAAATCCCACAATTCTTCCTGTGGTTACCAGTGCTGCACCTTTTAGAACATGAGTTCTGCCGTTACCGACTTGCTCAACGCCACTCATGAAACCAGGCAAGATGCCTCCGTCTCCATCGACTTTCACTCTAGGTTCAAGTACGTCTTTGACCGGGATTATCCTTGTTTCCTCGCCTGGCTTTGCTAAGTATACGTCTACAGATGCGATTCGCTCATCGTCACCAGCTATCTTAGCCAACTCTTCTTTGTTGACAAAAAGTACACCGTTTTCAACTTTTGCGACATCACCGAACTGTACGTCTTTAATAAAAATGTTACCTACTTCTAAACGCAAAACCATTCACCTCCTTATTTTTGCTTTGCAGCTTACTGCTGCTATATCTAATCAGAAACTTCTGTTTCTAATCACCAAGATAATTATATCCCTAGTGGGATTTTTACACCAACACGTAAAGTGAGGTATTCAAGCCTTCTACGCCCGCATTCAAGAGCGAGATGTCTATAGTCTGGAAGTCGTCATCGATCTTCTCGGGATCGGGCCAGTTGTGTATCTTATCCTTGAACTTGTTTGTGGTAGTGATTGCATTCTCAATCAAATGCAAGGATTGCATGTCCATCATACCCGCATCCGCGGTCATCAAGATCGACTTGTATTTGGTTTCCTTAGGCTTCACACTTCCCGTCAGCGGATGGGATATGAGCTTATGTCCTTTGTGAATCAAATCCCTAGCTGCCTCTATCACATCCATAAACTCGCCTTCCATAAAACGGGCCTCAGGGTACTGTTTCTTAGCTTTCGGGTTATTGGTCAGAATAAATACTTTAGTCCGCATATCTCTCCATCCTCGCCCAACTTGTGAAATCTGGAACTTGAAGGGCCAAAATTTTTATCAGGACTCTTTTCAGGCACTAGTTCCATGTTCCATAGGAATTTAGATGTGCGGTCGATAAAGTTTGTTTATGATTTTCAACTTTACCCTTGTGAAAAAAAGCCTTTTCGACAACATACTATCACCTTGCCCTATACTTGTAAACCCCAAATTTCAGCTTTTTCACCAGTTTTCTTGTAAATTCAAAAATAAAAAGACACCCCCTGAAAGGCATCTCTTTTAGTCTCCGTTTTTCTCGTTATTGCGCCCTTTTTCTCCTGTTTACACTATATGTCATTTCTTCTTTGCAAAGTTGACCCGGTTCTCTTCTCCACGTCTCAAACGGCCGATGTTGCTTCGGTGGGTATAAAAGACAAAAACAACCACAGCCCAGGTAACAATCAGGATGAATCCTCGGTGACCGAACAAGGTAGCCGCAATGCCAATACTGAGCGCTGCCGAGAGCGAGGCCAGTGATACATATCGTCCGATCAGAAGCACAGCAACGAAGACCGCTATGCCGATAAGCAGTACCGGTGGCATAATGCACAAGAATACGCCTGCACCGGTGGCCACGCCTTTTCCACCCCGGAACCTGGCATAGACAGGATACACATGACCTGCCACTGCCGCCACACCGGCAATCATGGCCAGCGTCTGTCCACCCAATAGGTACCCGATGTAAGCGCTGAAGAATCCCTTGCTCATATCTCCGATCAGGACTAGGATGCCCATCTTGACACCCAGCACCCGCATGGTGTTGGTTGTACCCAGATTACCGGAGCCATGCTCCCTTACATCAACCTTCTTGAGGCCCTTGCCGACCACCAGTGCGAAGGGTATGGCTCCCAGCAGATAGGCCACTATGATCGCTAATAGAATATTCATTACATTTCCTCTTCTTTCTTATCCTTCTGCCTCTTGGCAATTATGCGCGAGGTCAGTAATTTCTCGACTTCCACAATGACCAGCGGTGCGAGCACCAGCATAGACAGGACTTTTACTTCAGAAATTCCCAGCTTCTCGATTTCGAATATCCGGCGGGTTACCGGGGTCAATACGACGGTCAGCTGCAAGGCAGCGGACAGGAAGAAGGCTCCAATCAGGGTCTTATTATCCAGTATTCCTTTTTTGAACAAGGAAATGCCTGGTGACTTGACATTGAAGGAATGGAACAGCTGGGCGAAAGCCAGGGTCATGAAGGCCATGGTGCTGCCCATAAGCGGTTCTGCACTTCCTTGTGCCATGTCGATACGGTATCCCCACCAGAAGGCTACCAATGTAATCAGACCGATCATGATACCCTGGTAGGCTACCCGCCAACCCAATCCGTCTGAGAAGATGGATGCCTCCGGGTTCCTGGGTGGCACCTCCATGATGTGTTTCTCCTCCGGCTCGAAGCCCAAGGCCAACGCGATAAAACTGTCCGTCACTAGATTGATCCATAAAATATGGATGGGCCGGAGTGGTGTCGGCAGCCCTATCATAATGGCCGCAAGAATCACTGCAATTTCCCCGATATTACAGCTGAGCAGGAACTGTACCGACTTCAGGATGTTGCTGAAGATCTGACGTCCCTCCTTGACCGCGGTCACAATGGTGGCGAAATTGTCATCATTGATGATCATATCCGAAGCACCCTTCGCGACTTCGGTGCCGGTGATGCCCATGGCCACCCCGATATCCGCAATCTTCAGGGCTGGTGCATCATTGACGCCGTCACCAGTCATGGCCACGATGTCTCCTCGTTTCTTCCAAGCCTTGACGATCCTCACCTTGTGTTCCGGCGAAACACGGGCATAAACCCGGTAACGGTCGATATCCCGTTCAAGCTCATCATCCGACATGGCATTCAACTGGATGCCTGTCACAGCCTCTCCACGGTCGTTTTCCATGCCCAGCTTCTTGGCGATGGCCATGGCGGTGATACCATGATCCCCGGTAATCATCACAGTCCTGATACCCGCCTTCTTGCAAAGAGCGATGGCTTCTTTGGCTTCTTCACGCGGAGGATCCATCATGGCGGTCAGGCCGATGAATGTCAGACAGTTTTCCAGGTAAGGCCTGTCTTCTTCCCCACCTTTTTCCAACCGCTTACAAGCGACTGCCAGGACCCTGAGCGCCCTGCTAGAAAATTCCTCGTTCACTTCCAAAAGATGTAGCTTCTCTTCCGGGCTCAGCACCTCCACCCGGCCGTTTCTATCTATATGAGTACATCTCTCCAGAATTTCGTCCGGTGCCCCTTTGGTAAAGGAGTACAATTGGTCCCGGTAGCGGTGTACCGTACTCATCATCTTACGATCGGAATCGAAGGGCAGCTCATCGATGCGCGGCGCCTCTTCACGTTCCTTGCGAACATCCATACCCTGAGCCAAGGCCAAGTCCACATAGGCCACTTCGGTTGGATCTCCGGTGACAACCCAATCATCCTCCGATCCTTCTACATTGGCATCGTTGCAGAGCACACCGGCCAGTAGCATGAACCGGGCCGCTTCGTCCAGCTCATCCCCTTGGGTCAGTTCCAGAATCCGGGCATCCACCTGCAGCGCCTGCATGGTCATCTTATTCATCGTCAGCGTTCCGGTCTTATCGGAACAGATGACCGTGGTCGAACCCAGCGTTTCCACAGCCGGCAGTCTTCTGACAATGGATTTCTTCTTCACCAAGCGTTGCATCCCCAATGCCAGCGTGATGGTCACGATAGAGGGCAGTCCCTCAGGTATGGCGGCTACAGCCAGCGCTATGGATGTCATGAACATCTCGAAAACTTCATTGCCCCGCAGGATACCCACCATGAATATCAGCAGACAAACCCCCAGCGATACGATAGCCAGGATTTTCCCCAAACTGGCCAGTTTCTTCTGCAAGGGAGTCGCCTCTTCCTCGGTCTCAGCGATCATCTTGGCAATGGAGCCCATCTGGGTTTTCATGCCGGTTTCCGCCACAACGCCTCTCGCCCGGCCATAGGTGACCACGCTACCCATGAAGGCCATATTAATCCGATCCCCCAGGGAAACATCAGTTTCCCGGATGACTTCGCTGGTTTTCTGCACTGGTAGAGACTCTCCCGTAAGGCTAGATTCCTCCACCTGAAGGTCCATAACCTGGACCAGTCGCACATCGGCGGGTACAAAATCGCCAGCTTCCAACACGACCAGATCTCCGGGAACCAGTTCCTCCACATTCACAGTGGCTTGACGTCCTTCCCGGACAACCTTTGTGTGAGGGCTGGAGAGTTTCTTCAAGGCTTCCAAGGCTCGTTCGGCCCGTTCCTCCTGAAACACACCCAGCACGGCGTTGATGATGACGATTGCCAGTATGATGACGGCATCTACCCTCTCACCCAGCAAAAAAGAAATTCCAGCCGCTACGATAAGCACCAGAATCATGAAGTCTTTCATTTGATGCAGAAATCTGCTGAGCAGCGACACCGGCTTCTTCTCATCCAGTTTATTAAGGCCATACTGCTCCTGCCGTTTCGCAACTTCCCCCTGCTCCAGTCCCCGCTCGAGATCCGTTCTTAGTGTCTCGGTTACTCCCTGAATTTCCTGATTATACCATTCCATGATGCACCTCATTAAAGATACCCCCTCTGGCTCAGAAGGGGTCTATTTGTTAGTTACGAACTCACGATTCATACTATTATACCCTATGATGTATGTCAATCCAAAGGCAGACAGGTATGTACAGTTGTTTCCCAAATGTTATAATGAATACAACAATCAAAAGGAAGGACACATCATGAATCATATCGCCATACAAGTCGTCTTGCTTTTTCTTCTGATCCTGCTGAATGGATTCTTCTCCATGACCGAAATCTCCATTATATCCGCCAAGCCTGCCCTGCTGAAGCAGCGTGCGGAAGAAGGAGACAAACGGGCCCAGAGGGCACTAGAGATGAGCGAACGGCCCAACCTGCTTTTGTCCACCGTACAGATCGGCATTACTCTGATCGGTCTTTTGGCTGGCGCCCTGGGTGGCTCCTCCCTGGCCGTTTCCTTAAGTGACATGCGACCATTCAATCTGCTGGAAAGCGGAAACTATGCTACTGCGTTCCTGCTGGTCATGCTTCTGACAACCTATTTCACTATCGTCATCGGTGAACTGGTACCCAAACGTCTGGGTATGCACAACCCGGAGAAGGTCGCTGTAGTAGTAGCACCCATCATGGACCGCGTCAGCCATATATTGAGACCGCTGGTTCGCCTGCTAGAAATGTCCACTCTGTTCTTCACCCGCTTCTTCAAGATCCAAGAGCATAACGTCAAGAACGTGTCTGAAGAGGAAATCCGGTCTCTGGTGGAAGAAGGCGTACGCTCCGGGTCCATTGAAAATATGGAAAAACTACTGGTACACCAGATCCTGGATTTGGGAGACCTGCAGGCTGCGGATGTCATGACACCCAAGTCCCAGTTGGTCTGGTTGGATGCAGAAGACAGCCTTGAGCATAACCTGGAAATCCTGATGCGCGAACGTCACAGCCAGTATCCTGTGGTGTTGGGCGGTTTCGAAGAATTCCTGGGTATAATCTCAGAGAGGGACTTCTTTAAATCGATAATCCAGAACCGAGACAACGTCCTGCGCGAGCTGACCTACAAACCGAAATTCACCCCTGAAACCATGGAAGCGTTGGACATCCTGGCGCTCTTTAAGAATACAGGTTGCCGCGAATCCGTCGTAGTCGATGAATACGGCGACATCGCTGGTCTGATCACCAGAAAGGATCTGCTGGAACACATCGTGGGTGAAATGAAGGAAGCCGACGAGGAGGATCTGCTCATTTACCAGGCGGACGGTACCATACTGGCCTCGGGTCTATTGCCAGACTCCCAGCTGAAGAAGCTACTGGGTATCGACCCCCTCCCGGGAGAGAACGAATACGAATTCCATACCCTCTCCGGATTCATAATTTCCGCCCTGGGCCATCTACCCGAGGTCGGAGACATCTTGCATCTTCCCTCTATCCGGCTCCGTGTCGAAGAGATGGCCGATGGAATAACAGTAAAGTGGGTCGCCATAGAAAGGGATACCAATGAAGAAGAAACAGAAACCGCAAGTGAAGAAACCGAATAAGACCCCCTTCGGCATCATCGGAGGCAGCGGTACCTTCGGCTTCGAGGATTACAAGACGGATGAATACTCGATCGAGACTCCATACGGGCGTATCATCATCGAGATGATCCATTACAACGATCTGGAAATCGCCTTCGCTGCCCGGCACGGCCGAACACTAAAATATCCACCGCACCAGACCAATTACCGTGGCAACATCGAGGCCCTGTCCTCGCTTGGCGTTGAATACCTGCTGGCCACCTGTTCTGTGACCTCGGTCAAACAAGATTTACGCCCCGGCGAACTGGTCATGCTGGAAGACTTTACGGATTTCACCAAATCCCGTTTCTATACTTTCCACCAGGATGGAGAAATCCTGGGGAATGTCGAGATGGACGATCCCTACTGCTATCATCTGAGAAAGCAGTTGCTGACCCAGGCCAAAGAGGAAGCGCTCCCCCTCACAAAAGAAGTCATCTACGCAGCCATGGAGGGTCCTCGCAAGGAAACCCGCTCTGAAGCATCCTTTTTCCACAAGATGGGATGGGACGTGCTCGGCATGACCAGTGTGCCCGAGGTCATACTGGCCAAGGAAAAGGGCATGTGTTATGCCAGTGTTGGATTGGTGACAATGCTGAGCAAGGGCCTACAGGAAGATCTGAATCCGAGCAGTGCGGAACTGGATGAAAAGAGAAAGAAAATCGTGCAGCTGTTCCTACACACCTTCGAAAACCAAGAACTCTGTCATGAGCATTGCAGTTGCAGGACGGCACTTTCCCTGCCATAAGCCAATTACATATCTGGAGGTTAAGATGAATCGGATCAATATCATATGTCTGGGTGTCAGGAACATGGAACGCTCCATCACGTTCTACAAGGACGGGCTTGGATTCAAGACCTATGAGGAGGACTACAACCCAGCCGTCATCTTCTTTGATACCGATGGGACCAAGTTCGAACTGTATCCATTGGATCTATTGGCTGAAGATATCAACCCGGAGGATCCGCCGCCCAGCAAAGCGGGCTTTTCCGGTGTCACATTGGCCTATAACGCCAAGACCAAAAAAGAGGTCGACGAAATCGTCGACTTGGCCAGAAACGCCGGGGCGAAGATCGTCAAGGAACCTCAGGATGTTTTCTGGGGAGGATATCACGCGTATTTCAGCGATCCCGACGGTTACTACTGGGAGGTCGCCTGGGGCCCCAACTTTGAATACGGAGAGGACAATATGCTAGTTCTAACACCTTAGCATCCTTTTCATCAAGCCAGTCATTAAGTTAAAAAGAGTGTTGCCTGACTATTGAACATAGTCGAGCAACACTCTTTATTTGCATTAATTTACCAGATGGAACCACAGGGGATCAATTTGTTATAATCCTCAACAGATGCACCATCCATGAAGGCGTCAATGATCTGTCTGCCCAACGGATCTAGATCCGGAGTGTTGAACTTCTCCAATTCCTGTCTGAAGAAATCCACCAGCATTTTGGCGCCGATGTTGTAGGCTTCCTCACCCACCTCAGGCTGCAATCTGACATCCAGGAATTCACGGGGCAGGCGTTTGCCGTCCAGTTTCATTTTAGTCAGGTTGTAACCGAGGATGGCCGTCTCGTTGGCCTTCAGCTCGTCATCCTTGAATTTGGCGCTTCCTCGTCTGGCCATGTATTCACGGGCCACCCACTCAGAAGTGAAACCGACCTTGTAAGCACCGATGTTCTGGTTGGGAATCAGCGCGTAACGGGTATCCGGCGTAGCCACGATCTGTCTCAGGAGAATATTGGCCTGGTCGACCATTCTGCCTGTGCAAAAAGGCCAGTAGGAACCTACACCCTCACTGCTCATGCCTTCCGTGGTAGTAATGGACGGATTGGCGTGTCCCCTAGGGGCTACCAATCTCCAAAGCCAGGCGATACTGGGTGAAAGCACATGCATCAAACCAATCACCGCATAGTTGGGCGAATCTTTAGATGTCGGCGGCGTACGAACCCCGAAGCTTCTCAGATCCACTTCGACCTTCTCGTTGGGTGTCGTTGGGAAGTATCTTCTGGGAATCACGACCCGCGGATTGGGGCAGGGCTTTCCAGGCGCATCCATCTTGTGCTCCCAGATCAGAGCCGTCGAATTGGGTGCCGCGTCGATATTATAGAATACCATCGGTCCCTTGGGATGGATGGTCAATTCTTCCAATTGTCTCTCCGTACCGTAATGGGTGATATGGTCGACCCGCAGGAACCAACCGTTCTCCGCGTCAGTAATGACCAGCTTTCTACCATTCTGGAATTGAGGTGGCGCCATAGCCATATCGTCGGCCACCGGCTCCAGCTCAGAGTTTTCCGCCAATTCCAGGAAGAACTCTTCTTTGGTTTCGGTGTTGATACCAAGCTTGATTCTTCCATCAGGATAACGATGGATCTGCTCCAACATTTCAGATTTACCACCACCACTCGCACCTTCGTGCATGATGGTGAAGATATTTTCGTAAGGTGTTGTAACCTTTACGGCTGATGTATGCAACGTTGTCCAGTTGTCCGCTTCTCCCTTAGTCAGCAGGACACTGTACGCGCCTTTCTTGGCGCTGGGACCCGGATACAGGTTGTATGCGAACATCTCGTGGATCTTCTCACCACGGCGGTGAACCACCAGCTGCTTGGACTCACAGTGGGTATGACGGAACGGAGGTGCCACGTACATGACAGCTTCCGGCGTAAATCCCTCGGGAATCTCGTCACTGGGGATAAAATGCTGCAGGTCTCCCAAAGAAGTGGCGAAGAAGGCCGCATTGGCCGGTACCACCACGATGGAAGGGTAGCCAATTTCCGGACCGCCAGTCCAGAAAGGCATCATCAGCACTTCCTTCTGTTGCGCCAACCATTCGATAGTCTCCTCACGCATGGGCTCGAAAGACTTACCGTACCGCTGTTCATAGGTCTCCTTGTCGGTCGGTAGATCATCAGCGATGACCATGCATTCTGGATCTCTTCTTCTCATGTAGGGATCGGTGTAGTTCACGGCGATACCGTTCTTGCATTTAGCAACCGTACACTCAACAATTTTTCCCATATTGGGAATATTGTAATACACCTCATAGTAATCTGCTTTTTTTCTACCCATGGACAAACTAAACAAGTCGTCACGATCCTTGGCGAATGTAACCTTGGTTTTTTCCGCGATATACATCAGCTCTTCGGGTAAGTTCATTCCGGAAAATATACTCTCCATCTTTTACCTCCTCTATATATAATTATATTATTGACTTAAAAAGCGCCATAACACCCCTCTAGCTGCAAAGGGACATAAGGCGTTATACAACTTTATGCGCTAGGCATTAGCATCACACCCCTGCAGACAAGGAACCCTACGGTTACCTTTTCGTGCAACGGAGCGCAATGATCTGTCACAGAGGCTTCTGCCCCTATCGTAACATTCTATCTGTTTTCTAAAATAATTGCAAGAATTCCCCTCACTCGGAGAGCTGTCTTCCCCGCAAAAGGCTGTTCTCCCCGTATTTTTCCTGTATTTCGTCCAGTATTCCTTGCAACTCTTCTTCCCTTGTGTCATCAAAAAGACTCAACTGAGACTGGCCCTTCTTCTCGAGCATCTCCAATGAAACGCCCATTAGCCTTACAGGTTCCTCCTGCCAAAGCTCCTCAAGTAATTCTTCAGCCAGATGGAAGATTTCCTCCGTTAAGTCGGTGGCATTCTTCAACGTCCGGGAATGGCTATTGACCATGAATTCAGAGTTCTTGATGCTGACACTAATTCTCCCGGCTACTTCCTCGCTCTTACGCATCCGAAGAGCTGTCTTCACACATAGCTTGTAGAGTTCTTTAACCATTTCATCCCAGTTTATCAAGTCATGATCGAAGGTTAGTGAATGTCCGATGCTCTTGAACTGATGATAGCGATCAGGATCCACCAGATCGGATCCCAGGCCACTAGCCTTTTCTACCAGTTCCCTAGCCTGTTTGCCCAATAAGCCGGTCAACCACTCTGCATCCGTCCGAGCCAGATCCCCCACCGTATAGATGGCCAGACCTTTCAATCGTTCAGCCGTCTTTCGCCCGACACCGTTCAGCTCACCCACGGCCAAGGGATAGAGCTTCTCCTCAATCTCTTCCGGCCACAAGGAAGATATGCCTTGGGGCTTTTTCAGATCCGCCGCCATCTTGGCTGCAATCCTGGTCTCCCCCATACCTACGGAGCAAGGCAGGTTAAGTTCCTCAGCAATACGCTGTTGGATGAGACTGGCCGCCTGGTCTGGATTACCGAACAATCTTTCGGTCCCACTCATGTCCAGGAATGCCTCGTCGATGGAGTTCGGTTCGACTAGCGGTGTGAAATCGCTGAGTATCTTGCGTATGGCTACGGCATAGCGCTGGTATAGCTCATGGTCCGGACGCACCACCACGGCCTGGGGCACTAGCATCAGCGCCTCATGCAATGTCATGGCTGTCTTGACCGGTCCGATGTCCAGGCACTCATAGCTCTTAGCCAGCACAATGCCGCGTCTGGCCTGTGCGTCACCACCTACGATTATCGGCTTTCCCCTCAGGGATTCATCCTCCGCCTGGTGCACACTGGCAAAATATGCATTCATGTCCACCAGAAAGATCACTTTACTTCTCATCTCTACCATTCTCCTGTCTGTCGTCTCACCATACCATTATATCAAAAAAAACGCCCGAAGGCGCCTAGATCATGGAAAGCGTTTTTCAGTATCACCGTATACAGATCGGCTGGCAGCCAGCCAACATAGAGTCCCCTGAGGCAGCCCCTCACTCCGTTTGCAACTACCATACCAGAACTGCGTTAACCCGATTCCGGACTGTTCAGGCTCCCAACGGCAGAGCACTGCGCCTTCCTTTTGAAGGCGGATATCCAGAGCAATCAGCACTTCACCGACCCGTCCCTGATCCCTCAGTTGTCGCACCTCCTCCACCGTCAACTCCCCCGAAGTCCCAAATTTGGGATAGTAGTAGGCATCGGCCGGCACCTGATACCTAAGTAGCACCTGGGTCGCATCGCCCTCACTCCGGCTGATCCAATGTATCCTCTCAGAATATCCCTCCGTCATCTTCAGGAATTCCTCCCCCGGCAAGACTAGGTCGAGTGGTGCAAATCCGCCCTCTTCCTCCTTAAAGAAACGGTCCTCAACGATCAGTTCATCACTGTCCGGATGTCTGAACACAAACTCCGCATAAATCGCATATCCCGGGTGGAAACCCTGTTTTTCCTGGTTGCGATAGAACGGTAACGCCTCCTGCCCGATGCTTCTTTTGGGTGCCAAGCTGGTGAAATCTTCCAAGCGGATCCCCCGCCAGCAGATTTCGCTGCCAACAGTATCCTTATCCAGAAATAGGTCCTCCCAACGAGGGTCGGCCAGACTGAGTATCCGGAAATCTCCTATACCCTCCAGGCTGACCGGTCCGAACACCTGGTAGCAGACGTTGCCCGCCCTATCCGTCAATCGGATATGCAGCGAGCACTGAGCCAGTGGCAGCTCAGTCAACTCTACTTCGAAATCCAACTGATGAGTTCGCATCAGATCGTCATGGTCCAGAAAGCTGAGTGCTTCCCAGTCTGGCTCCCCTGGTTCTTCGCCCAGTACAAAACCATACTCGACCTCGGCCAAACCGCTCAGATCATCTCTAGCCTGGAAGCTGAACATCATTGTATCCTCATAAGGCACGTGTTCAAGACCCTCAGACAGTGATATTCCACCCAGTTGGCAATCACTGATCGTAGGTGTGGTGAAGTCCAGAAGATACAGACCGTACTCTACAGAATTCACATTGCCCGCCATGTCCTCGCTACTCAGGTTCACAAGAAAGGCCCCCTCCCTTCCAAGAGTGATCTGGGAAGGACAATCTCCACTAAGCCAGATCTCTTCCGTAACGGAATTACCCATCCAGCTCAAATCCTCTATGAGGCAACTGGTTCGGTAGAGGCCCGACAGGTTGTCACTCAGCTGAAGGGCCAGTAGTTGTTCTGCATTCCTCCACCCTTCATCCGGCAGTGTCAGGTCGATCTGCGGTGGACTGAAGTCTAAGCGGTAGATGCCGGACATCCCCTGTATGGTCGGCAACTGGGCTTCCGGTAAATCCGCCTGCTGGTAAGAACCATAGTCCGGAACCAGATATGAGGTCTCATCCAAGCTACCTCGCACATCCGCCTCAGACAACAGGTATCCCGCAAAAAATGTATCGAACTCGCTGACACTTCCAGTCAGACTCAGTCCGTCTGTTTCCGTATCCAACGAAATGGAAGATGTATCTGGGATGTTGCGGGGAGATCCGTTTCCTTCTACCCTCAGCCTTATCGGGTTGAGCCAGAACTTGCTGCTCCGGGGTAACGCCCCGGTTTCCTGCGCCTCTCCCTCAAGAGCCCAGGGAGAGTAACCCAGCTCCAACATCTGACGGATATAGGTTCTCTCACTCCAATCATACTGCCTCGCATCCTGCTGATAGGACAGAAACGGTTCCTCACCCAGATAGGAAACCTGGACAGAATGTGGCTGATTGTACCAACCCCGCGTCGCACCCGCTGTTTCCTCAGTGCTGTTCGGAGCAAAAACAATCTCACCCTGGGCCTCAGGGAGCGATTTAGCGCCCCGTACACTTACTTGCAATGGGACGATAAAGCGCAGTCCCAGGATGGGTGGATTCTGCCAACTCTGGGTGATGTCTTCCGGTGCGATCACCGCGGAAAGCACCGCCCCCACACGGACACATAACCGTTGGTCTTCGGTCAGAAAGACATCCAATATCTGTCCGGAAGCGATGCTTTCCGCATAGTAGGGATCGCCCGGCGTCAGGGGGTCCCAGTTGGCTTCCTCCACAACCAGTTCAGCATCCTGAAGCTCCGATGGCAAGGGATAGGGGATGATGTAATCCACGGCTTCTCCGGGTACTCCCAGTACTTGGGCTCCCTGCCCGCCCAATTCCATCGTCCACTCCCCTTGCTCGTTGCGCCAGCAATCGAAATAGCTGCGGATATGGAAGGTCTGGGAGAACTGCACCTCTTCGGCGAGCACCGGAGAGACGCTCATGGCAAAAATCAGCAGCATGAGCACGCACCGGCCCAAACGTAAACCTATCCTTCTCATATCGCTCCATCCACCGACCAAGGCAAGGCTAGCCATTGTCCGAAGAGCGGATCATAGAGAAGCAGGTAGTCGATATCCTCTCCGTCGTAGGCGGCCCAGCTGCAGTCCTCAAAATGATAGTCCAAGCCGTCCTTGTCATCCAGGGTAAAGGAATCGTACTTGGAGACCAGCGGGTAATAGATTTCCGTCCAGCCTGCCCGGACCTGGAAATACTCCTCGAAATTACTACGTCTCAGAAATCGTCTGCCCCCATCACCGATCAGATAGATACCGAATCCTTTGGGACAGTCTTTGGCGTATTCCATCTCCAGCCGAATCCAGCGCCGGCCGCTTTCGCTGGTATGCAACACCGGAGGCCCGAGAATCCGCAACCGTCCCAAATCCAATGGGTACTCGCCGTCATGCAGATATAGGCAACCCTCCTCCGGCCTGGGACAGACCGACCAAGCCCACTGTGACGACCGGTCGAAATAGTCCTGGTCGACGAGCACGTCCAGTTCTACCTGCTCAAGAGTCGTGTGCGGCCTCTCCCGGCTGTCAGCATACAGGGCCTGGTAGAACAGACAACAAGCTTCCCCATAGGTCAAGTAATCCTCGGGCCCGAACGTGCCGCCTGGATAACCGTGGATCCGTTGCTCGCCCCGATAATGCTCCAGAAGCAACCGGTCCTCCTCACTCAGATGGCCACAGTCCCTATACGCACTTTGTGTCTCTACCGTAGTAAGTTCAACTCCTTCCACCCTGCCAAACGCCCGGATTGCCTCAATCCGTCTTATAGGTCCATCGTCTCCAAGCTGGTTTTCAACCCAGCCGTCCATCTGGCTGCGCTCCCTCTGCTCGGCCAGGCAACAGGCCTCCTCGGTACGCAGCGACTTAAGATAGACCGATAGCATCTTGGAAAAAGTAGACCCGGACATCACTGCATCCGCCTGAACCACCTGGTCTTCCGGGAGAAATCGTATCCTTTGCATCTCCCACAAGTAGGGCGTAGCCCAGTCCCCCATCCCAGATCTGGCCGTAGCCGGGCTTGGCCAAAGCATCGTGAACAGCACGATCATAAGCAGCAGAAAGCTCCCTCTTTTAAATCGCATAAAAAAACACCTCCTGCTAGGCTATTCTACGCAGGAGGCGTCATCCTTCATGCTATTGTCTTTTTGCGTTGTTTCATCGTTTTGGTGGCGCTTCAGGATCCATCGGCTGATCTGCCGACAGAATTCTTCCTTGGTCTCCCCTCTGTGCAGAGTATGCTCGCCGGTATCGTAGCTGATGAGCTCACCCCCGTTGCGATCCACATAATCCTCCGTTCCCCGGTAGTCTGTCAGAGGATCAAGACGGTCATGCAGAGCCAAAAGTGGCATCCCCTGTCCGCTACACACCAAGTCCAGGTGTCTGGCATTGGTCTGAAGTACGTGCATCAGTCTCAAACTGGTCAGCTTATGATTATAGGGATCTTTTTTACGTTTCTCGAGTTCCGGTTTCCGGCCTTTTTCCATCCTGCGGATATCCAGATTCAACCGGTAGGTGGGAAAGAGCCGGTGCAGGAATGCGACCGTTCCGGCTTGATTAGGGGATTTACCGGTCTTACGAATCCAGGGACTGGAAACAATGATGCCCTCCGCGCGGACCAGCCCCGCATGAGCCGCCCCCAGGAGAATATTGCCTCCCATGCTGTGCCCCATCAGGTAGAGGGGGTTTGTGGCATCAGCCATCTCCCTGGCCGCCCCAATGCCAGCTGCCAGATCCTGCTGCAAACTATCCATGGACGGTACATGACCCCTTAATCCTCCGGATTTTCCGAATCCGCGCCAATCAAGCGCCACTACAGATAGGCCGTACTCATTCAAACACCTTGCTAGGGCGATATATTTGCGTCCGTACTCACCCAGTCCATGCAGGATGAGTAGCATGGCCTGTTCCGATTCCGCCTTCCAGCAGTGAAGAGTCAGCTCGGTCCCGTCTTCGGAAGCAATTCGCTTCTCCATCTATAGTTTCTCGCCGATTTGCTTCAGGGCATCCAGCGTATATTCGATTTCCTCCACCGTGGTTTCGCTACCCACGGAGAACCGCATCACACCTTCCGGATAGGTCCCCAGCGTCTGGTGCCCCAGTGGCGAGCAGTGCAATCCAGGACGGCCCATGATGCCAAACTGCTTATCCAGCACGTAACATAGTTCCGCGTTGTCCGCGCCCTGCATGTTGAAGGCTACTGTGCCGGTCCGCAACTCCAAATCCGATGGCCCATAGATCTTGACCTGACCGATTTCCCGTATTCCCTCCAGCAACCTATCTGTAAGAGTCATTTCCTTCTTGCGTTCTTCCCTAAGGCCTAGCTGCTGCAGATGCACCATCCCGGCCTTGAGACCCATGATGCCCACAGTATTG
This sequence comes from Clostridia bacterium, assembly GCA_030625965.1. Taxonomy (GTDB): domain Bacteria; phylum Bacillota; class TC1; order TC1; family UBA5767; genus UBA5767. Next base: position 12,039 of record DAOUPV010000013.1, on the reverse strand, counting down.
ATGGTCCCGCTTTCAAACTTGTCCGGCATGAATTCCGGTTGGCTAGCCAGATGGGACAGACTGCCAGTACCGCCACGCAGAATGGGTTTCATCCGACGGGCTGCCTCTTCGCTCACTATGAACCCCCCGGTTCCGTTGGGGCCCAACAGATGCTTGTGCCCCGTGAAGGCCATCACATCTACGTCCTCCATGGTGAGCGGGAGCACGCCTGCCGTCTGGGCCGTATCCACAATGGTCATGATGCTTCTTTCCTTGGCCAGTCGAACCACTTCCCTAAGTGGAAAGATGCTGCCGCAGACATTGGATGCATGGGAAAAGACCACCATTTTGGTATTGTGGCGCACGCATTTCAGAAAGTCAGCCGGATCGGTCAGACCTTCCTCCGAAGTAGGGATCACATCGAAAGTGATCTTCCCCTCCTTGGCCAGCGCATAGACCGGCCGGTAGACCGCGTTGTGTTCCATCCCCGAGATGATGATATGGTCCCCTGGCTCCACCAGTCCCTGGATGGCCATATTGAGGGCCATGGTAACGTTCAGTGTGAAGACCACATGGTCCTCTTTTTCAGCGGAAAAGAAGTCTGCCACCGTCTGCCTGGCCGAAAGCATCAGCCGTCCGGCCTCAAGCGAGCGTTCATACCCGCCCCGGCCCGGATTGGCGTTGTGGTTCATAATAAAATCCGTCATGGCCGCGATTACGGCATCAGGTTTCCTGATGCTGGTGGCGGCATAGTCCAAATATACGTTCATAATATCCGTTATCCTTCCAATCCCGCCTCGCAGACGGGACAATTCTTCCTATTGCTAATATAGCATAGCTGCCAATCGAATTCGATGGAATTCGCTAAAAGACTGTCCATATAGAAAAACCTTATATTTCAGGCCCCTTCATAGAGAGTTTCTATATGCCCGCAAATCCCCTTTACCTTGAGCTACTTCTACCTTATCATGGGATAGCACTGTGCACTTATATTTTTCACAAACGAAAGGAATAGTAACATGACCAGTATTCAAAAAAAATTAATAGCCACCGGCGGATTCATCGGCCTGATGGCCTCCCTGCTGATGAAGTACGGCAATCCTGGCAACATGGGTATCTGTGTAGCCTGCTTCATCCGGGACATCGCCGGCGCCATGGGATTGCACTCGGTGGAAAAACTGAGCTACCTGCGTCCTGAAATCATCGGCTTCATTCTGGGCTCCTTCCTTGCCGCTCTGGCCTTCAAGGAATTCAAGCCGCGCGGCGGCAGTTCCCCGGCCATCCGTTTTGTGCTCGGTATGATCATGATGATCGGGGCCCTGGCTTTTCTGGGCTGCCCGTTGCGTATGCTGCTCCGTATGGCCGGCGGTGACTTGAACGCCTTGGTAGGTCTGGCAGGATTTCTGGCTGGCATATACATCGGCATCCTCTACCTGAAAAAAGGATTCTCCCTGGGTAGGAGCTACACCCAGCATGCGGTGAACGGTAGTGTGCTTCCGATCATCGGCGTCTTCCTGCTGATCGGCCTACTTGCGGCTCCCGCCTTCATCGGTTCCGGTGCGGCTCACGCCCCCTGGATCCTCGCCTTGGCGGTCGGGCTTGCAGTAGGCGCCGCCGCCCAACGGACCCGCCTGTGTACCGCCGGAGCTTTCCGGGACATCATGCTGATCCGCGACTTCACTCTGTTCTTCGGTGTGGCAGCCATCTTCATCACGGCCCTGGTCGGAAACCTGATCTTTAATCCGGGCGTCTTCCACCTGTCCTTCGTAGAGCAGGCTGCGGCCCATACCGACGGACTTTGGAACTTCATGGGCATGGTCGTGGTCGGATTCGCAGCCACCCTGTTGGGCGGCTGTCCTCTGCGTCAGACCATCCTGGGCAGCGAGGGTGACTCCGACAGTGCAGTCACCTTCCTGGGACTTCTGATGGGCGCCGCCGTCAGCCACAACTTCGGACTGGCCGCTTCCGGTGCGGGTTTGGCCTTGAATGGACAGGTCGGTGTCATCGTCTGTCTGGTTCTCCTGTTCCTGATCGCCACTCTGTACAGCAGAGAGACTGCCTAGTTGATATTGGAAAGAGGTGTGTTAAAATGATTGAAGTAGATGCTAGAGGAAGAAGCTGCCCCGAACCCGTAGTGATGGCCAAAAAGGCCCTGGATCAGTATGACGGGCAAGAGATCGTGATCCTGGTGGATACCAACGTAGCCAAGGAGAACGTGAGCCGTATGGCCACCAACTCCGGCTTCTCGGTAACAACTGAGGAAAACGGCGGGGACGTAAGAATCACCTGCAGCAAATAGCAAGGAGTAATCTTATGAAAAAGGGATATGTCACATTTCATTCCGTATCGGATTCCTTGAAGTTCGAGAAAATGCTCAAGAAGACCGGACTGGATATCCAGCTGGTTCCCGTACCCCGGGAAATCAGCTCTAGTTGCGGCGTAGCCGCCATGTTCGCACCGGATGCGGAACAGACCATACGGGATTTCATCCGGGACAACGGACTTGAGGTATCCGATATTCATATGATTGAGCAGGCGGAGAAGAAAAAAAGCCTGCTGGATCGGTTCAAATAACAAACGACCATTCACCCAAAAGAAGCGTTTCCCGATAATTCGGAAAACGCTCCTTTTTTTTAAGTACTTAAAATATCCTGCTTTCACGTTCTACTGCTTCAGTCTATCATCCAGCATATCCAGGACCGTCTGATCCATCTGCTGCATACCCCGCTTGCTGATGGCTTCCAGGTTGGCGATGGATTCCTCCGTGGATTTCTCTACGATCCCCTGGACGTCATTCACATAAACATCGTTCAATGACAGCATGGCGTAGGTATAGGCTTCAACAGCAGCCGTTTCCAGCTTGAGTGAACAGGTCGCCTTGGCGCCGTCACACAATGTGCCGGTCAGATTAGCGATCATGCCCTTGATGGCGCCTTCGATCTGCTCCAACGAGCCTCCTGCCAACCAAGTCAATCCGGCCGCAGCACCCAATCCGGCTGATACGCTGCAGCCGCATAAAGGCGAGAGTTTTCCCAGATAGGACTTCGCCAAGGCGTTGGTCAGATTGGCGATGGCCAATGCGCGCACCAGTTCCTCTCGAGACATCACATGATGCTCACAGTAGGCATTCAATGGCAATGCGATCAAAATACCCTGGTTTCCGCTTCCGCAGCTGGTCATGACCGGCAGCTTGGCGCCACCCATACGGGCGTCGGCAGCCGCCGAGACCTGGATGCGGATCTCGGTTAGCAGGTCATCCGGTAGCAATCCTTGGTCGACCAATTGTCTCAGTCCCCTACCGATGCCCAACCCATAGACCTCTTTTTGCCCCAGCAGAGAGATTTCCCGGTTCAACTTGACGGACTCCTCCAACCAGGCGATATCCTCCAAAGGAGCCTGCTCTGCGTATTCCACAATCTGAGCTATTTTAGCATCACGCATAACCATCAGGGGATCTTCCACCAATTCTTCCTTGGCACCTTCATCCATAAGGATCCTGCCGTTGACCGACACTTGGATAAAGCGGTCATGGCTACCGCCGATGATGGCTGTGGCCTCCCCTTCGTCAGTCTTGACTGTGGCCTTGACATAGACGTCATAATCGGATTCGGTGTATCCCAGTTGCAACATGTTTTTCTCCATGTAGCCTCTGGCCCTTCTCTTGTCCTCTTCACTGGCACCTTCTAAGATCCGCATACCCATTTCAGGCTTTTTCACCAAAGCGCCCATGAAGGCGGCCATGGCAATCCCTTTCTCATCGGTTCCTGGAATGCCTACCGCACTGGCATTTTTATAGAGCCCTTTGCTGGCTACAATATGCATCGACTCGATTTCACCATCAATCAGACTGGCGGCCTTGGCACAGGCCAAGGCAATGGCGACCGGTTCGGTACAGCCAGTCGCTGGCTTCACCTGCTCTTTGAGCACGCGGTTGAAATTTGTGTTCATGATTCTCTCCTTGTCTAAATCTTTGTCAGTTCCATTCGTCCCACAGCGGCCAGTTGGTCACGCCGTACCGCTACGATTCCCTCGACACCATCAACGTTGCCGTATCTCTCAAGTATCGGTTCCATCGGCTGGGACTCCCCGATCTGGTTGCAGATGGACGTAGCCAACGCATCGGCCAAGGCGCCATCCCGCGATTTCACCACTACGGCATCCGCCTTGCCAAATGAAAAAGAGTGCCCCAAAGTCCCCGACGAGGTACATAGGGATAACGGCATCTCTGTAGCTCGGACCGTCAGTCCGATCCGGTTGGAAAAAGGCGATTCGCCGGCATAAAGGGCTATGACCAGGTCGGTTGTGCAATCCAGAAAGAGGTCGCCTCCGTTCTCAGCAACTACTTCGACAGCCCCAAAACGTCTGGCTTCCTTGGCGATATATTGGGAAAATGTTCCAGCTACAGCCGCCATGGGTCCGGTACCTGCCACCTTGGCCGCGCGAATCATGTCACGAGCGATTTCCGGTGCAATTGTATCCTCTCCAATGGGATTCAACGACGTAAGAAATTCCGGGCGCAGGTCAATATAGCGTTCCAGATCGTCATACAATTCCACCTGCAGGTGTTGCAGCTTTGACTGCATTTCCGCTGGTTCGCTCACCTCTCCCAATCCGATCCAGATATCACTGGCCTGGTGTCGGAGCAGAAAATGATGGGGAAAACGCTTCCCCATCCATTCCCTGTATATTCGTTCCTGCATCAGATCGAAAGTGAGATGGCTCTTCTCGGGCAAGCTTTGACACACATGCCACAGGCCACACACAAATCCGGTTTCAACTCTACTTCCGCTGTACGGTGGTTGATGGTCAACGCACCGACGGGGCAGACTGCAGTACATGCACCGCAGTCCACGCAGAGATCACGGTCTAGCTCGATTTCCTCGCTCATACGATGGATGTCTACACCTTCCGCCTTAATGAAGGCAATGGCCTCATCCAGTCTCTTGCCGTTCATCTCCAAGATCAAAGTGCCGGCTTCACCAGCCTCGATTTTAGCGGAAATGATGTTTATCTTAATATCAAAGTTCTTCACCAACAGATAGGTGATGGGCTTTTCCGTGGCTTTTTGGTGAAAGTTTAAAATATACTTCTTACTCATCTTTGCCACCTCCGCTTGCGCCCAAGCTGTTCAGGCTAGTATTCTCCGGGAACATGCGCACCGGTTCAACAAGGGTGAACTCCCCTGCCATGATCCATTCCTTCAGGGTCTGAGCGATCTTTCTAGCTTTGGGGATACTGGACATGGGTGCGGTCCGCACTTTCTTGCCATTCAGCTCCACCGAGCCGCTCTTCAGACTCTTGTAGTCGATGCGACCATAGGTAGGTTTCTCCAGATTGGGCACACTGTAATCCACGATGGTGGTGAAGATCTCTTCGTCACGTACACATACGTTTTTCAAGATATCCAAATCCAGCAGAGGAATCGGTAATCCCATACCCACGAAAATGCTCACGCCGTAGCGCTCAAACACTGCGGACTGGATGTATTCCGCACTCATCTCCTTTAGGTCGCCGATCAGGCTGAGTGTGGCCGCCGGCGCTACCGGTATACCGTTCTCTAAGCGTTCTACGTTGGTCTTGAACTGGGTTCCGTTCCAGGCGATATGTCCTTGGGCACCACCCAAAAAGATCTTGGTTCCCACACCGATGGTGCGGTAGGTTGGATCGTTCAGAAGCGGGCTAAGCTGTCCCGAAGTAGCATAGTTCATGTTTTTAAACTTTGGATAAAGGATGCCCATATAGGTGTAGATGGTCTTGTCCGATCCGTTGACCGCCGCCGCATAGTTCTGGTAGCAGTTCCTGGGATTGAACATGATGGCTTCATTGATGGAATCCAACGTGACTTTGTGGCTGCACTCCCGTGCGGGATAGCAATCTGTCACTGCACCAGTCGCGAACAGGTCGATCTCTTCGCCCTTAAGGAGCGCTTCAATTACATGTGCGCCACCGTACATGTCGTCTCCATGGTAATCTTCGGCCAGTTCACCGGCACCAAGGTACGCATCAACAGCTGCCAGGCCCGCATAGGCCGGCACACCGTTCAACGTCGTCTTGTTCATCTTAATGGGTGGGTCGTTATGCCCGAAATTCAGGAAGACCCCAGTGGAACACATGGGGCTGAACGTTCCGGTTGTAACCACATCCACCTTTTCAAAAGTCTTTTCCAATCCGTCCTTATCGACCAGATCGATGATCTCCTCGGCCGTTACAGCAACCGCTTTGCCGCTCAGGATCTTTTCATTGATTTCTTGTATGGTTTTCTTCATGATCGTCTCCTTTTCTCAATTGCTCCCATTATATCACTCGTTCCCTAGAATTCAATGGAACCGGGGAACAAGCTCTTTCCCGGATATAAAATGACCGTTCCGGTCATTTTGGAGCAGAGTTGGCCATCCCCGTCTCGCAAGCTCATCTCGTAGATTCCGAGAGTCTTGCCGCGTTTGATTTCCACCGCTTCCACCTCGATCCGCTCGGTTCTAGGGGCTTTTATAAGATGAAAATCCATATGGGTTCCGACCGCCATACTGCCGTAGGAGTTGGAAGCCGCCGCAAAGGCGAAATCACACAGGGTGAACAGGGCGCCGCCCATCACCATGTCGGCTGCGTTTAGATGGTTTGTATCGACTTGCATGCTTGCCCTGGCCCAGCCGTAATCCAGGTCCTCCAGAATCATACCATTCACCTTGGCGAAACGGTCGTTCTGGAAGAAGTCAAAAAACGCCTCTTTCCTGTTTTGGGTAAATACCCTGTTCATATTCTACCTCGTTTCCACCCATTTGGGAATGAATTTTTTCAATGACCAGGTATCCGTCTCCAAATTTTCCATCTGGGACAGTTCTCTCAGCAACTGCTCTAACCGCCGTTGCTTGGAAGCACCCAGCTTTTTGGCAGAATCCTCATAATAACGACTCAGGAGATCCGCATCCTTGATCAGTTCCGCATAGCTGGCTTGTTCCACCTCCGATTTTCGGTTGTGGGTCTTGATGGCCTTCCTGATGATCTTCAGTTCTGTCTCACTGAAAATATCCATCCGGGCCAGCATTTTCTTGGCCAATTTAGCACCCTCCAGGACGTGTCTTTCACCGCTCCAATCCTTCTCAATACGACCGATATCATGCATCAGTCCGATGACACAGGCTATGTCGGGGACCAAATTACGCCGCGCTGCCAGATGCTGCGCCCATTGGGCCACACCGTAAAGGTGATGCAGTTCTTCAGCGACCTCCTGCCTGGTCATGCGTTTATCGTCGTAGGCCTTCCAGATGCTCTCTTCTACCATCTCGCGCACCTTGATCATGCGTCTTGTTGCCATGAGACCTCCTATATAGCAGTGAAACCACCGTCAGCCACCAATGTGGATCCATAAAGAAAACTGGATTCATCACTGGCCAAAAAGAGCGCTGTATTGGCGATTTCTCTTGCTTCCGCCATGCGCTGGGCTGGAATCAGTTTGCAGAATTCCTGCAGACCTTCTTCCCCCAGTCCGTCCATCATGGGTGTTATGGTAGCCCCGGGGCACAAACAATTGACCCGGATATTCTCCTTGGAATAGTCGGCCGCCATGCTCTTAGTAAGAAGTACCACCGCACCTTTGGAGGAGCTATAAGCATGCAGCCCATTGGCCCCTACCGTACCGGCAGTCGATGCCACATTGATGATATTGCCGCTACCGTTGGCCCGCATCAGGGGAACTGCCCATTTGCAGAAGGCAAAGGTCCCACGTACATTGACCGCAAAGCTCCGGTCCCAGTCCTCAAAGCTCAAGTCCTCGATGGTCCCAGCGGTTGCGATACCAGCGCTGTTGAATAGGATGTCGATACGGGAGAAATCCCGTTCTACAGCCTGAGTCACCTTCTCTATTTCTTCCAAGGATGCCACATCACAGCGGTAGAAATTTGCCTGCACGCCCAATTCCCGCGCCTTATTCTCCAAGCATTTTCCATTATCTTCGTTTCTTCCCAACAGGGCCAGCGAAGCCCCTTCCTCAGCAAACCTAAGTGCAGTAGCTTCCCCGATTCCCGAGGTGGCTCCGGTGATCAGAGCAATTTTTCCTTCCAGTCTTTTCATGTACGCCTCCTAAACCATCTTCCGTTGCATCATCTCTATACGCTCATGGTCAGGTCCTCTAAAAAAGAAGTATGCCACGAATTCGTTATCGACCAATTCCTCATCAATCTCATATCCGGCCGCCTGTACACGCTCGTATTCAGCGCTCGCATCGTCTGTGTCAAAGCACAGATGATTGACCGGTCCGTCACAGGATGCCACTGGTCCCGGTTGCTTGACCAGTTCCAGGTCGAAACCGTCAAAAAGCACATGCTGGATGATGAAGTCCTCCGCTATGACAAGTGCCTCCTGGGGGTTGCCGCCCAACATATCTTGATAAAAATCTGCCGATCGTTCCAGATTATCTACGAATAGGCCTACATGGCCATGACGAATTTTACTCATGCTTTTCTCCTTTCGGGGGCCTGGGCCCGTAGTACTGGTAGTAGTTACATTGGATCCGTCCGTTGTATAGCTTGCGCTTTCGGTCTGCCTGTTGCCTCGCCAATCTTTCAAAACCTCTGTGTGAGGTAATTACATACTTGGACCAGGTGGGCAACGTCCGGAACAGATCGCCCATATCCCGGTACATAGTTTCCACTTCCTCTAGTTCCCCCATACGTTCGCCGTAAGGTGGATTGCAGATGATGACGCCATAGTCATCGTTGAAGGGCATCTTCTTGAAATCGGCATGCACCAGTTTCACCTGGTCTTCCACGCCGGCCCGTTCGATGTGGCGTTCCGCCAGCTTGAGGGCGTTCAGATCCCGGTCCGATCCCACAATATTCAGCTTGGCATCCCAGTCCGTTGCGTCGACAGCTTCGTCCCGCATCTGCTGATAGATATCCTTAGGAAAGTTGGACCAAGTCTCGAACGCGAATTCCCGAGTCAGTCCCGGTGCCATATTCATGCCCACCAGAGCCGCCTCAATCAGGATGGTACCCGATCCGCAGAAGGGATCGACCAGAGGCCTGTCCTTGTCCCAATAGCTGAGCTTGACCATGGCCGCAGCCAATGTCTCCTTCAGTGGCGCGATGGCATTGTAGTCACGGTAACCGCGTTTATGCAGACCGACACCGCTGGTATCGATGGTCAAAGTGGCAATATCCTTAAGTAGGGAAACCTGAATCCGGTACAAGGACTCCGTTTCCTCCAGCCATTCCTGTCCATAGACCTTACCCAGCCGCGCCGCGACAGCTTTCTTACAGATGCGCTGACAATCTGAAACGCTGAACAGCGTAGATTTTACGGATTTGCCTTCTACTGGGAAGATACCGTTCTCGTGAATCCATTCCTCCCAGGGTAGGGCACGCACGCCCTCAAAGAGTTCATCGAACGTCGTTGCTGGAAAGGATCCCATCTCCAGAAGGACCCGGTCCGCTGTTCGCAACCAGAGGTTGGCCTTGACCAGTTCCGGATAACCGCCCTCAAAGGTCACCTTGCCATTCTCGACTGACAATGTTTCCAGTCCCAATTCTTCTATTTCCCGTTTTACCACGGCTTCCAGTCCGAAAGCCGCTGTCGCGATCAATCTCATGGCCGCCACTATTTCTGGTACCGGTAGACACGTCTGTTCTCTAAAGAGAACACACGATCACTCATTTCACCCGGTTGGATATCTTTCAAGGCATCCTCGAAGCTGTAGAGTCTGGCATCCATCATATCTATATAGTGCAGCATCTCGGCTTCCGGAATCATGGGCATCTTAGGGCTGCCGTACTCCGGTCTCTGGTGATGCGAGAGGACCAAATGCTGCAGGACCAGTGATTTTTCATTGGGGATGTTGGCTTCGTCGCAATATTTGGCGATGTTTTTCACGCCCATCACCAAATGTCCCAACAGTTCACCCTCCAACGTATAATCAGCCAAGCCTAGCTCGTCTGAGGAGAGTTCGTTGATTTTCTCAATGTCGTGCAAAATGACACCTGCAATCAGCAGGTCCCTATCTAGTTTTGCGTATACGTTCGCTACACCATCGGCTACCTGCAGCATGCGTAGTATATGGTAGAGAAGTCCGCTACGGATAGCATGGTGCATGGCTTTGGCCGCAGGGTAATACATGAGCTCCTTGCGATTGCTTTCCAGGAAGTTGAAACAGACCTTGCGGATATCTTGGTCTTCAATGCGTCTGGCTTGTTCCATCACTTGGTCGTACATGACCTTAGCCTCCATCGGAGCTGCGGCCACGTAATCTTCGACTTTGACACCGTCCTCCTCATTGGCTTTGCGGATCTTGGCGATATTCATCTGGGGTTTGCCCCTGAATTCAGCGATTCTGGCCATGACCTTCACCAGCGTGCCCTTGGGATAGCTATTCGCATCCTTAGGGTCGCACTTCCAAATCTTGGCGTTGATGGTACCGGTGGGGTCGGACAGCATGATGTCTAGGTAGCATCCTTTGGCGCCCTCCTTGAGTGTCATCTCCTTCACCAGATAATAGCCGATCAATTCCTGGTTGGTCTGTAAATCTTTAATCTGTGTCATTTCCATCTATTTTCCCTTTCTCCCTTAATAATCCAATCAATGTCTCTCTGGTATTCAGTTCTTCGTTCAGGTATACCTTGCCCAGCAGCCAGCGCTGGGTATCGCCTACCTGTTCTCTGGGCGTACCCAGGTCTAGCAGGTCTATAGCCCCTATGTCTAGGTCCTTCACCGTAATGGCTTCATGCTCCTCACATATTCTAACATATAGTCCCGATTTGTCCCCGGAAAACTGCTCATACAAACGGCAGGCCAGCGTCCTGTCCTGTTCTCTCAGCAAGGAAAATCCCGTTTTGGCACTTCCGACATCCGTTTCCCCCAATAGACCGGCGGCCACATAGAGCGATTCTGCCTTATGCCAAGCCTTCTTGGCGTAACCAAGACCTGCATAGAGGACCATCGGCGCAACCTCCACACAACGGGCGAACTGGGCCATCTTCATGGCCAGCGGTTGGTCTCCGTTCAGGCATTCGAACCTCCTGGTCTCCCGTCCGGATTCCAGGTCCGGAAACAATATCGGCAGATATCCAAGATCCCGTATCCTACAGAAAGTGTCTCCCGTATTGGGTTCGCTCCAAATTTTCATCATTTCCCGGTGCACCACTTCCGGTCGCAGACGGGACACCTGATCCCGGCAGTCCCGGAGGGCCTGCTCGGTTACCTGTGAAAAAACCGCTTCTCCGACCAAGGACACTCGTCCCAACAGACGTAACGCCCGCACCATGCGCAAGGCGTCCTCCATAAAGGACAGGGTCGGCTTTCTGGTGGTCCGGATTCGAATGGGACGCACATTGATATCCTCCCGTGCACCAAACGGGTCCGTAATCTCACCCGTCTCGAAATCGTAGGCCATGCTGTTCATGGCGAAATCTCGACGTGACAGATCCTCACCCAACTCCGCATCGAAGCTGATTACTCCTGGGTGTCTGGCATCCGCATATCCGCTTTCTTTGCGGAACAGGGTTATCTCCGCCTTAGCACCGTCCATCTTCATAGACAGCGTACCGTGATCCCGGTCTATGCGGCCCGCATGATGGTGGATCCGGATGTGCTCCAGATGTTCAACGCTACCCTTGAAGGCGATGTCATAGTCCAAGGGCTCGATACCTAAAAGCAGATCCCTAAGTGCTCCACCCACCAGGTAGGGCTTCAGCCTATGTCTATGCAGTTCTTCTATTAGTTTGTTCACTTCCGGTGGCATGTTCATGTCAATTACCTCTTCCCCATTATAGCACGGTCATTCAAGAGAAAAACCACCCGAAGGTGGTTTTTTCAGTGCACAATAATGTTGCTGACAACCGGACGCTCCACGCCGTCACTGGGCTTGTTCAGGATCTCACCATTAAACACCATGGAGGTCGATCCGCCGCCGTCCAGATTGTACGCTTCCTTGATTCCCAACTGGATGAGCACATCCTGGGCTTCCTCCAATGTAACCCCGGAAGACCAGTCCGACTGGCGACCGTCGATGACAATCAGCAGTATGTCCTTGTTGGGGTATTCACCCACTATGGTCCTCGGCTGTTTGGCCTC
>DAOUPV010000031.1 GCA_030625965.1 Clostridia bacterium | reverse complement strand
CTGAATGTTCATGAAGCTATGGTACGACCCATCTCCAAAGAAGACATCAGCATCAGCGATGATGCCGTGTACTATAAGGAAATCCAGATCCTGCCCAGCTTGATGGATGCAGAACTGGAATACGGATTAGCCCCCAACGATATCTTCGTGGCCGTCAACGCCAAGAGCGATATCGACGCCATCGAAGGACTGTGGGTGACGGATATCTACAATGCCAATATGGGAAAACTGTCCATTTTGGGCGGCGGAAGAATCCTGGCTTGGGCTCCGGACAGCAGTTCGCTGTTGTTCACCGACAGGGAGGGCAGCATCTACCTTGGTAACATCAACGATGCCAAGACCTACCTGGTAGCAGAAAGCGGCGATGCGGGCCATACTCTGGCCAACTACAGTGCTGACGGCAGAAGTTTTGTCATTGCCTGCCGGGTGGATGACACAGACGGTGTCTACTACGTACAGGTACCCTAAAAAAATAATCGCACAACAGTGTGCCGGAATTTCCGGCACACTTCTTTTTTATTTGACTATTGGCTATAATGAGACAAGTAAACGGGAGGTTCGAGAGATGAACAAGAAAATAGAAGTCAAGGATGACATTTACTATATAGGGGTCAACGACCGCAGGACAGAGCTCTTTGAGAATCTGTGGCCCATACCCTACGGGGTTTCTTACAATGCCTACCTGATCGATGATGAAAAGACGGTATTGGTGGAAACGGTGGAGGCGAGACAGGCCGGCTTGCTCCTGGAACACCTGAAAGAAGTGCTGGGGGACAAGCCGCTCGATTATCTGGTACTGGACCATGTGGAACCGGATCATTCCGGCAGTTTGAAGGACGTGCTGGGCGCCTATCCCGAGGTGTGCGTGGTTGGCAACAAGAAGACGTTGGGGCTGATTGAGCGCTTCTACGGATTCGACGGAATATTTCTGGAAGTGAAGAACGGAGATCGGCTGGATCTGGGTGGCCGCGAGCTGGAGTTTTATCTGACACCCATGGTGCACTGGCCTGAAACCATGATGACCTACGATCTGAAGAGCAAATGCCTTTTTAGCGGCGATGCCTTTGGCAGCTTCGGAACGTTGGACGGGGCCATCTTCGACGACGAGATGGATGCGGAACGGTATGTGGACGAAATGCGCCGCTACTTCTCCAACATTGTGGGCAAATACTCCGGTATGGTACAGCGTGCGCTGGGTAAGATTGGCGGACTCGAGGTGGGGGCCGTCTGTCCCACCCACGGGCCTGTATGGCGCGGGAATCCAGAGCGTGTGATCGGACTTTACGATCTTTGGAGCAAGCAGGAAGCCGAAGAAGGTGTGGTCATCGTATTCGGCTCCATGTACGGACATACCGAGTCCATGGCAGACCGGTTGGCCAGGCTGCTGGTGGAGGAGGGCGTGACGAATGTCTACATCTTCGATGCCAGCAAGACACACATGTCTTCCATCATAAGTTATGCCTGGAAATATAAGGGCCTGATGCTTGGGAGCTGCGCCTACAACACGGGCATGCTGCCGACTATGGACGCACTGTGCCGCAAACTGGCGGTTTCTGGCTTGGAGAACAGATTGTTGGGTATTTTCGGCAACTATTCCTGGTCCGGTGGTGGTGTAAAGAGCCTGGAGACCTTCGCGGAAGAATCCAGCTTCGAAGTAATTGGAAGCTCGATCGAAGCCAAGAGCGTTACAGAACAGACCGATGATGAAAAACTGATAGCGCTGGCCGAGAACATGGCCATGCGGCTTAAGGCGTAAAGGAGAAAGGGCCAACATATTTTGGCCTTTTTCGTCTTGACAAACGCATGGCTTTGTTTCAATATGGTACAGTGTTTAGAGGACACGGAGGGAACGAATGAAACAAGTACAACTCAGCATCCACAGCAAGGTGGAGCAGGACGATGAGTATGAAGAATATGAAGAATATGAAGAATATGAATCGTATGCCGAGGCTACGCTGCAGGAAAGGGGCCATGTCCTGACGCTTTGCTATCAGGAACTGTTAGGTCCCCAGCAAATTGTAGATAGTAAACTCACGTTGCATAGAAATGAAGGACGAGCCGTACTCAAACGGAGCGGTGCTATTGATGCCGTTTTTATATTTGATGAGAAATTGGCTACCCCTTGTCTGTACAATGCAGGCGAAATCAGCTTGTCACTGGATATCAGGACTGATGCAGTACGTATGGAGGAACAGGATGGACGCTTGACGGCCTTGTATTTGGGCTACCATCTTTTCAGCGGCACACAGCCCATCAGTGGCCACACGATGCGGATTGAACTAGACTATAGCAAAACGGCATTAAAAACTTCGAACGAAGATGATATAATATAATGTATGGAGAAAAATGAGGTGAAACAATGAACATCCTTAGCGGCATGGAACAGAAAATCAAAGAACGGATACAGCAGGCAGCGCATACTGCCATGGGGGAAGGCAAGATTTCTTTTGAGACGCTTCCTTCTTTTGTTTTGGAGAAGCCACGGGAAAAAGCCCATGGCGACTACGCGGTCAATCTGGCCATGGCCCTTACCAAACAGGCCAGAATGAACCCGAGAGCCATCGCAGAGGCCCTGATTGAGTCTTTCGATAGATCGGGTACCTATGTGGCAGATATGACCATCGCGGGTCCTGGCTTCATCAACATGTCGTTGGACCCTGCCTGGCACGATCAGGTGATTCCTGAGATCCTCGCGGCCGATAAGGATTACGGACGTACGGACGCTGGAAAGGGCAAGAAAATCCAGTTGGAGTTCGTCAGTGCCAATCCCACCGGCATTCCTCACATGGGTAACGCAAGGGGTGCAGCTTTGGGCGATACCATCGCCACTTTGCTGGACGCTGCCGGTTATGCTGTGGAACGGGAATATTACGTCAATGACGCCGGCAATCAGATCGAGAAATTCGGTGATTCGTTGCAGGCTCGCTATTTCCAGGCGCTGGGACAGAATGTTGCCTTTCCTGAAGATGGATACCATGGGGAGGATATCACGGACACTGTCGCCGGTTACATCGAGAAACACGGGGATGAGCTGCTCGGGTTGAACGAAGAGGAGAGAAAAGAGATTCTGGTCCACTACGCACTCAATGAGAAGTTGGGTGTGATCCGCGGAGAGCTGGAGCGTTTCGGCGTGAAATACGACAACTGGTTCTATGAAAGCACCCTCTATGAGAGCGGCTCGGTCATGAAGACCCTCGACCAGCTGCGGGAGCGGGGATTCATATACGAAAAAGATGGCGCCACATGGCTGGCCGCCACTAAATATGGTGAGGAGAAGGACGAGGTCATGATCCGTCAGAACGGAACACCGACCTACTTCGCCGCCGATATAGCCTACCATCTGAATAAATTTGAGCGGGGCTTCGAGACCCTGATCAATGTCTGGGGTGCGGATCACCACGGTCACGTGGGCCGTATGAAGAATGCCATGAGCGCTCTGGGTAAGAATCCGGACAGTCTGGAAGTGGTTCTGATGCAGTTGGTACGCCTGTTCTCAGGTGGAGAAATCGTTCGTATGTCCAAGAGGACGGGGAACTATATCGCCTTGGGAGAGCTGATGGACGAAGTGGGTGTCGATGCGGCACGCTATTTCTTCGTGATGCGTAGTGCAGACAGTCATCTGGATTTCGATCTTGATCTGGCAAAATCAGAGAACAGCGAGAATCCGGTGTTCTATGTGCAGTATGCTCATGCACGTATCGCTAGCATCCTGCGGCAGCAGGAGGGCGAAAGAATCAGTGCAAACTTGGGACTGCTCATCAATCCGGCGGAAATCCAGCTGATTGAGAAACTGGCTGAACTGCCGGGTATGATCGCCCATGCTGCAGAGTCACGTGAACCGCACCGTCTGTGTGCCTACGCACATGAATTGGCTAGTCTGTTCCATAGCTTCTACGGAAAATGCCGGGTGTTAAATATCGAGCCCGAACTGTCCGCTGCCAGACTGGAATTGCTGCGGGCCACCAAAATTACGCTAAGCAACGTATTGGGAATGATCGGTGTCACTGCACCGGAAAGAATGTAGGGGGAAAAAATGTCTAAGTACATCTTCGTCACTGGCGGCGTGGTCTCTTCTTTGGGAAAAGGCATCACTGCGGCATCTTTGGGTCGGTTGTTGCGCAACCGGGGGCTATCTGTAGCCATCCAGAAGTTCGATCCCTATTTGAACTTCGATCCGGGAACCATGAGTCCTTACCAGCACGGAGAAGTATTCGTGACCGATGATGGCGCGGAGACGGACTTGGATTTGGGTCATTATGAGCGTTTCACCGACGTCAATCTGACCAAAGGCAGCAACGTAACCACCGGCAAGGTATACTGGTCGGTGATCAGCAAGGAAAGACGGGGTGATTATCTGGGCGGTACCGTCCAGGTTATTCCCCATATCACCAATGAAATCAAGGAGCGCATCCAACAGGTGGGGAAAGACTCCGCCCCGGATGTGGTCATTACCGAGATCGGTGGAACGGTGGGGGATATCGAGTCCCAACCTTTCCTGGAAGCCATCCGACAACTGAAGATAGATCTGGGACGTGAGAACGTCCTCTACATCCATGTGACATTGGTACCCTACTTGTCCGCGGCCGGCGAAGCCAAGACCAAGCCGACCCAGCACAGTGTCAAGGAACTGCGCTCTATCGGCATCCAGCCGGACATAGTGCTTTGCCGTACGACCCATCCCCTGTCCCAGGATATGATCGACAAGATCGGTCTGTTCTGCGATATCGATAAGGATGCAGTCATCCAAGTCGTGGATGCGGAGACCATCTATGAGGTCCCGCTTCTTCTGCAGAAGCAGCGGCTGGACGAAATGGTAGTAAGTAAACTGAAACTGGACTGCAAGCCTGAAGCGGACATGAAGGACTGGACCAGGATGGTGGGCAAGATCAAGAATCCCAGCGGCAAGGTTACCATCGGTCTGGTGGGTAAATATGTGGAATTGCAGGACGCCTATCTGTCTGTGGTGGAAGCGTTGGGCCATGCCGGCATCCATCATGACCACAAGGTGGACATCCGCTGGATCCATGCTGCGGATCTGGAGGAGGAAGGTTATCAGAAGAAGCTGGAGGACCTGGACGGTATCCTGGTGCCCGGCGGCTTCGGCGACCGCGGCATCCAGGGCAAGATCAACGCCGTGCGTTATGCCCGGGAACTGAAAATCCCCTTCTTCGGCATCTGCCTGGGCATGCAGCTGTCAGTGGTGGAGTTCGCCCGCACGGTCTGCGGACTGGCTGGAGCCAATTCTTCGGAATTCGATGCCGATACCAAGTATCCGGTCATCGACCTGATGCCGGATCAGCAGGACGTTGAAGACAAAGGCGGAACCATGCGCCTAGGCAGCTATCCCTGCCAGCTGGTCAAGAGGACCTTGGCTCACAGGGCTTACGGTGAAGATCTAGTGCAGGAACGCCATAGACACCGCTATGAATTTAATAATTCCTTCAAGGATTATCTGACCAAGGCCGGATTGGTCATATCCGGCACCAGTCCGGACGGAAGCCTAGTGGAAATCGTGGAGTACAGGGACAATCCCTGGTTTATGGCCTGCCAGTTCCATCCGGAATTCAAGTCCAGACCCACCAAGCCTCACCCCCTGTTCCGGGATTTCGTGGGCGCCAGCATAAAGTACATGCAGGAGCGCATCGAATGTGAACCGGTGGTCATCAAGAGGTCCGCGGACCCCAACGCCACCTTGACCTGCACCTTGATCGACCATCGGGATGAGGCAGGCAGAGACCGTTATGACCACTTCGTTGAGCAGTCGGAAAAGGGCAATTTCACCCAAACCTTCGAATGGGGCAAGATCAAGGAGAAGACCGGCTGGCAGGCCATCCGCCTGCTGATCCAAGAGGAAGGCGTGGATGTGGGCGCCATCTCCGTCCTGAAACGGCGCATCCCCAAAACAGGCCGATGCATTTTCTACGCCCCACGGGGGCCGGTGGCACCCATCAATGATTTTAAGGTCATGAGCTACCTGTTCGACCAGATACGTCAGCTGGCCGAGAAGCATAATGCCATCTTCCTGAAAATCGATCCGGACGTTCCCAAGGAGGAGAAATCCTATATCGAGTTCTTCCGCTCCCAGGGCTTCGTGCCGGTGGGCAAGGATGACGGATTCGAGGGCACCCAGCCCAAGTTCGTCTTCCGGCTGGACATCCGGCCGGACATTGATGAACTGTTCGCCAACTTGCACTCTAAGACCCGCTACAACATCCGCTACGCCCGCAAGAAGGGCGTTACGGTGCGCCATATGAACGGCAAGGGCGAATTGCGGGACTTCTACAAGATCCTCAAGGAGACCGCGGAGCGCGACGGATTCCTGATCCGGGGCTACGAATATTTCTCTTGGATCTACGACGCCATGGCAGACAGCGGCAAGGCCGTGTTCTACATGGCCGAATATGAGGGGAAACCCATCGCGGGTACCTTGGCCACGTATTGCGGAGACAAGTGCTGGTATCTCTACGGGGCCTCAAGCAACCGACACCGCAAGGTGATGCCCAACTACCTGCTGCAGTGGACCATGATCGAGGAAGCCAAGGAGCGAGGCTGCGCCGTGTACGACTTCCGGGGCGTATCCGGTGACATATCCGAGGATAATCCCTTATACGGTCTTTACCGCTTCAAAAAAGGATTCAATGGAACCTTTACCGAATATATGGGAGAATACGATATGGATTACAGTCCGGGCTGGGCCAAAGCCTACCGGAGGTTCGAACCTATGTACGGCAAAATGATCCGTCGCTTGAGCAGGGCCAAAAAATAAGCTCTTAGGAGACAAAATGGATAAGGAATACGGCGCTTGGATCGAAGTGGACCTGAGCGCATTGGAACATAATTATCGGACCATCGCCACCCATACCGGTGAGGCGGGTCTGATGCCTGTCATCAAGGCCAACGGGTATGGTTTGGGCGCCGTTGCGGTGGCTAGGCTCTACCAGGCTTTAGGGGCCCTACTGCTGGCGGTGACTAGGGTCGAAGAGGCGATCGAGCTGAGGCGTGCTGGCATAACGGTGCCGATCCTGCTGCTGATGCCTTTTACAGAGGAGCAGGCCGAGGCCGTGATCCGATACAACCTGACTCCCAGCATTTCCCGGACCGGACAGCTGACGGAGCTGCTCGAGGCCGGAGCGACAGCAGAGAAACCGGTGCCCATCCATCTGAAAGTGGAGACGGGTTTGGGCCGGACCGGATTCAACCGAGACGACCTGCCCGCCGCGATTAGTATCATCGAAAATTCTGAAGCGCTGCACCTTCAAGGTATATTTTCCCATCTGGCAGCTGCCCATCAAAAAGCCTACACCGAAAAGCAAATCCAACGATTCAATGAATATCTGGAACTTATCGCCGAGAGGGGCCTGACGGTTCCCTTGGTGCATCTGGCCAATTCTGCTGCGATTCTGGACCTGCCCGAGACCCATTACGACCTGGTCCGGCCGGGGACCATTCTCTACGGCCAGCATCCGCAGTGCCACAACCGATTAGATTTAAAAGATCCCTTTAAGGTCAAGGCCAAGGTGCTCAGCACCTCGGTGCTACAGGCAGGGAGCAGTATCGGCTACGGTTTGGATCAGGTGAGCGGCAAGGAAACGCGCATCGCTGTCCTGGGGCTTGGTTGGGCTGATGGACTTTCACTCACACCGGAACGGATCAGGTTGAGTCTGGGGCTGGCCTTAAAACAATGCCTCAAGATTATTAGAAGAACCAGTAAGAGCCATCTATCGGTTAGGATCGGGGAGAAAAGCTATCCCCTGGCGGGTCGTATCGCCATGCAAACGGCCATAGCCGAGGTGGACGATACCGTGCAGGTCGGAGATATAGCTCAAGTGCCCATGAGGCGTTTGTCCGCGAGTCCCAGATTGCCGCGTGTTTATATCTACCAAGGACAGGAGATATCTCCCGAACAGATAGAAGAAAGGGTAAGAATACATGAATAAGGAAGAACTATCTCAAAAGACGGTCAGTGAACTTTACCAAATGGCCCGGGAACTTAATATGTCTGGCTATTCCAAATTTAGGAAGCAGGAGCTGGTCATTGAGATCCTCAAATTTGACTCCCGACGCAAGAAGACCTCGGAACTGCGCATGGACGGCATACTGGAGATCCTGCCGGATGGGTATGGCTTTTTGAGACCGGTCAAATACCAACCGAGTCATGACGATATCTATATATCCCCCTCGCAGATCCGCAAGTTCGACATGCGGACCGGAGATTCGGTAGCCGGCGTGGTGCGGGTGCCCAAACCGGGCGAGAAATATTTCGCGCTACTTAGGGTAGAAAATATCAACAACGAACCCCCGGAGAACTCAGTCAAGCGGAGCCATTTCAATGGCCTGACACCGGTCTACCCAACGGAACGGTTGACGCTGGAGACAATGCAGAGCGGCATCGCCATGCGCATGATCGACCTTATCGCTCCGATCGGCAAAGGGCAGAGGGGTCTGATCGTCTCCCCACCCAAGGCGGGCAAGACGGTGCTTTTGAAGCGCATCGCCAACAGTGTGAAGAAGAACAATCCTGAAGTGCATCTTCTGATGCTGCTGATCGATGAACGGCCGGAGGAAGTGACCGATATCGAGCGCTCAGTGGATGCTGACGAGGTGGTATCCTCCACCTTCGACGAATCGCCCGAGAACCACGTCAAGATTTCGGAGATGGTCCTAGAGAGAGCCAAGCGCCTGGTGGAACAAGGCCGGGATGTCGTCATCCTGATGGATTCCGTCACCAGACTGGCCAGGGCCCACAACTTGGTCGTACCGCCTTCTGGACGTACCTTGTCCGGTGGTGTGGATCCCACGGCTCTCTACAAACCCAAACGCTTTTTCGGATCAGCCCGGAAAATCGAGGAGGGTGGCAGTCTGACCATCATCGCCACGGCATTGGTGGAAACCGGCAGCCGCATGGACGACGTGATTTTCGAGGAATTCAAAGGCACGGGCAACATGGAGCTGGTCCTGGACCGCAGGCTGGCCAATCGCCGGATCTATCCGGCCATCGACGTCAAGGCGTCCGGTACTCGCCGTGAAGACCTGCTTCTCAGCGAGGAGGAGCTCAAGCTGATGTGGAATTTCCGCAAGGTGACCTCATCCATGGTCAACACGGAAGTTACAGAGATGTTGATTGACGCTCTGAAGAAAACCAAGGACAATGCCACTCTGATCCGGGCATTGCCTCAGCTTTTCCCGGAAAAGAAGAGAAAGTAGTCTCAGGGGTCTTGCATGAACTCCAGGTCTCTGATATAATGGCTAATGTTCTGTGAGAACAGAAGTAAGGAAAATATAAACGAGGAAGAAAGAGGTGAGTCATATGAAAAAGGGAATTCACCCCGAATATAAGCAAACAACTGTTAAGTGTGCTTGCGGTAATGTCATCGAAACAGGCTCGACCAAAGAAGACATCCATATCGAGGTATGTTCTGCTTGTCACCCCTTCTATACCGGCACGAAATCTCGTCTGGTAGACAAAGGCGGCAGGGTTGATCGTTTCAAGAAAAAATACAATCTTTAGCGGCATAAAGCGAAGCGTTTGCTTCGCTTTACTTATATCTTGGGCAAGCCCATTTTGGGCCTGTCAGCAATCGGTATGAGACGCTAGGAGGGTGTTATGCTAGAAAAGTTAGCGAGTTTACAGGAAAAGTACGAGAGTCTGGGTTTACAGCTATCTGACCCTGAGGTCATCGGCAACCAGAAGGAATTCCAGAAACTGGCCAGGGCGCATTCGGCTTTGAGCGAGGTCGTGGAAAAATATATGGAATATAAGTTGGTACTGCAGGGCATTGAGGATTCGAAGGAGATGTTGGACATTGAATCGGATCCAGAGATGAAGGAAATGCTGGAAGCGGAACTGGATGAGCTGACGGGCCAAGTGCCCGGACTGGAAGACCGGATCAGCGTCCTGCTTCTGCCCAAGGACCCCAATGATGATAAGAACGTCATCATGGAGATCCGTGGCGGTGCTGGCGGAGATGAGGCGGCGTTGTTCGCCGGCGAATTGTTCCGCATGTATTCAAGATACGCAGAAAAGAACGGTTGGAAAATTGACGTTCTGAATAGTCATGCTAGCGATGTAGGCGGATTTAAAGAAATCGTTTTCGCCGTTGAAGGTGCTGGCGCATACAGTAAACTAAAATTTGAATCAGGAGTACACCGGGTGCAACGCATCCCCTCCACCGAATCGGGTGGCAGGATTCATACCTCCACGGTGACGGTAGCAGTTTTACCGGAAGCTGAGGAAGTGGACGTCGTACTCGATCTTAATGAAGTTCGGGTGGATATCTTTTGCAGTAGCGGACCTGGAGGCCAGTCGGTTAACACCACACAGTCCGCGGTGCGGGTGACCCACGTCCCTACCGGGATTGTGGCATCCTGCCAGGATGAGAAATCCCAACATAAGAATAAGGCGAAGGCCCTGAAGGTACTACGTTCCAGAATGCTGGAACAAGCGGAGCAGGAAGCGCACGGGGAGCTGGCGGAAGCCAGGAAACTGCAAGTAGGCACGGGAGACCGCAGCGAGCGGATCCGGACCTATAATTTTCCCCAGAACCGGATTACCGACCATCGTATTGGACTGAGTTTGCATAAACTCGAACTGATGCTTTCCGGAGAAATCGATGAATTGATTGAAACCTTGATCACAACGGATCAGGCGGAGAGATTAAAGAATGTGTAATATAAAGACCGAAGGGCTGCCGAGGATACAGGAATTGTGTTCTCAGGCAGCTTTTTTTCTGAAATGTGTTGGCGTAGAGGCGTACCGTCTGGAGGCTGAACTGCTGTTGGGTGCGGTGCTAGACAAGGACCGGACCAGGCTGCTGATGGATGCGTTGGATTCTGTCGGAGCTAATGATCAGGCCCGATTCCAGGAATTATTGGAGCGTAGAGCTGCCGGCGAACCGGTGCAGTATCTGCTGGGACATACGGAGTTCATGGGACGTGAGTTCCACATTACACCGAATGTGTTAATTCCTAGGGATGACACAGCAGTTCTGGTGGAGACGGCTGTGCTTGAGCTGGAAGGTAAAAAGGATATACCAGTCCAGAAGGTGTTGGATCTCTGCACAGGAAGCGGCATCGTTGCCGTGACCCTGAGCCTTGAGCTGGGTATACCCGTGCTTGCCAGCGACATCAGCGAACAGGCACTATCCGTGGCGGAGGGCAATGCCAAGCGTCTGGGCGCTAGGATCGACTTGCGACTGGGAGATCTCTTCCGGGCCTTGGAGGAAACCGACGGACCCTTCGACCTGATTGCCAGCAACCCGCCTTATATCAGTGCAGAAGAGATGGAGACGCTGCAACGGGAAGTGAAGCAGGAACCGGAGTTGGCCCTTTTCGGCGGTGAGGACGGACTGAACTATTACCGCGCCATCGCTGAAGGTGCCACGGGGCATCTGAAGCCCGGGGGATTGTTGCTGTTGGAGATCGGCTACACCCAGGCCGAAGACGTGGCGGACCTGCTTGCTGATGCGGGCTATATAGAACCGTTGCTTCGATATGACATGGCAGGCCACCCCAGGGTGGTGGGCGCCAGGAGACCAAGATGAAGACCAGAAGACTGACAGAAGACGAGACCAAGACGGCGGCCGGCATACTGCGGGACGGCGGACTGGTGGCCTTTCCCACGGAGACCGTATACGGTCTGGGTGCCGACGGATTGAATCCAGAGGCCGTAATGAGCATATTTGCCGCCAAGGGTCGGCCTTCGGACAATCCCCTGATATTACATATCAGCGACAGACGGATGCTTGAACGAATCGTGGCAGAAATCCCACCGGTGGCCGAAGAACTGATGCAGGCTTTCTGGCCGGGTCCGCTGACTCTGGTTTTCAGGAAGAGTGAAGCAGTCCCGTCAGAGGTGAGTGCGGGTCTTGCGACCGTAGCGGTCCGCATGCCGGACCATGAACTGGCTCTTCGCCTGATCCGGGAGACAGGCCGGCCGATCGCCGCACCCAGCGCCAACCGTTCCGGGAGACCAAGTCCAACCAGCGCGGACCATGTGCTGCAGGATCTGGATGACCGGATTGATGCCGTGCTGTTGGGGGAACCCTCGGAAGTGGGGATGGAATCCACTATCGTCGATGTGAGCGGGGACAAACCCTGTCTGCTAAGACCTGGGGGCTTGACGTTGGAAGAGGTGCGCAGGATTGCGCCGGAAACTACAGTGGCCGGGAGTACAGGCCATGGAGAGGCCCCCCGGGCGCCGGGTATGAAATACCGGCACTATGCACCGGATGCCGAGGTAGTGCTGCTGCAGGGAGACCTGGGACAGCAGCTTGCATTTATAGACGAGGCACATCGTAAGGGACTGCACAGGGAACCCTTCGCCCTGATGGCCTGTCAGGAGATGATCGACGTCTGGACGGGAAAAGAATCTGGACTTGAAATGACGCTCTTTTCATTGGGCAGCCGTCATCAGGACAAAACATTGGGAAAAAACGTCTATGCCTATCTGCGGGAAGCGGATCAGGCAGGTATCCGGACTGTGTTCGTAGAATCCTTCAAGGAAGAGAACATGGGGCGTACCATCATGAACCGCTTGAAGAAAGCGGCTCATGCAGGGAAGGAGAGCCTGTAATGGACATACTGTTCATCTGCACCGGCAACACCTGCCGCAGCCCCATGGCAGAAGCCTTGGGTAACAGCAAAGGGGAGCATCGCTGCTCGTCTGCTGGCATCTTCGCCCACAGCGGCAGCTTGGCCAGCCCTTTGGCGGTCGAGGCCTGTCAGGAGCTTAACATCTCCCTAGGGGAACACCGGGCCAGGCTGCTTAGCATAGAGCTGATGCAGGAAGCCAAACTAATCCTGACGTTGACTGAAGAGCACAAGACCTGGATCGAGAGCCGTTTCGGCGAGCACCCGGGCCTGTACACCTTGGGGGAATACGCCGGCGTGGAAGGCATAGGGGATGTATCCGATCCATATGGCGGGACCATCACAGATTACCGCCGGACATTAACGCAACTGAAGACTTTGCTGGATGCCGTATGGCGCCGCATGCAATAGAGACAAGGAGATAACTATGAAAATCGCTATTGCCTCCGATCACGGGGGATTTGAACTGAAACAGACTGTCGTCGCCTATCTGGCAGACAAGGGCTATGACTACACCGATTTCGGAACCCATAACGAGGAATCGGTAGATTATCCATCCTATGGCCGCAAGGTCGGGGAGGAAGTCACCTCCGGACGTTATGACCGGGGCATCGTCATCTGCGGCACCGGCATTGGAATTGGCATAGCGGCCAACAAGGTACCAGGTATCCGCTGCGCGCTGTGCCACGATATATTCAGCGCCAGAGCGACCAGGAACCACAACGATTCCAACATGCTGTCCATGGGCGGCAGGGTGATCGGACCGGGACTGGCCTTGGAAATCGTTGAGACCTGGCTGGGTGCCGAGTTCGAAGGCGGACGCCATCAAAGACGAGTTGACGCCATCGGCGAAATAGAGAAGGAGTACCAGGACTAGTGAAAAATCTTCGGGTCATGGACCATCCACTAATACAGCACAAGATCACCTACCTGAGGGACATCGAGACTAAGACCAAGGAATTCCGGGAGTTGGCTGGTGAGATCGCCATGCTGATGGCATACGAAGCCACCCAGAACCTGCCTTTGGTGGAACATAGTGTCACGACACCGCTGACCACCTGCAAGGGCTTCAAACTGGCCGGCAGGGGAGTCGTGGTCGTGCCTATCCTGCGTGCAGGACTAGGCATGGTAGACGGCATGCTCAAGCTGATCCCCAACGCCTCAGTAGGCCATATCGGGCTATACCGGGACGAAGAGACGCTAGAGCCCATGGAATACTATGTCAAGCTGCCGAAGGATATCATGGAGCGTGAAGTGATCCTGGTGGATCCCATGCTGGCCACTGGCGGATCGGCTAGCCAGGCCATTAGCTACTTGAAGAGCCAAGGTGTGAAGAACATCCGCTTCATGTGCCTGATCGGAGCGCCTGAAGGGGTGCAGAGGGTCAATGAAGAGCATCCTGACGTGAAGATCTTCATGGCCACGTTGGATGACCATCTGAACCAGCACGGCTACATCGTACCTGGACTGGGCGATGCAGGTGACCGTTTGTTCGGTACCGAGTAGGAGGGGCTATGAGAAAGAGCTGGGATGAATATTTCATGGATATCGCACGACAGGTCAAGGAGCGCAGCACCTGTCCCAGACTGAGGGTCGGTGCGGTCATCGTCAAGGGCAAACGCATCAAGGGGACGGGATATAACGGCAGTCCGCCGCACTTCCCCCACTGTGATGACGTAGGTTGCCTGATGATTGACGGCCACTGCAAACGGACCATTCATGCCGAGGTCAACGCCTTGATGGAATGCTCGCCGGAGGAACGTGCCGGAGCCACCATCTATATCACGGCCCAACCTTGCATGGAATGCACTAAGTTGATTATCGCTTCTGGCATCGAGCGGGTGGTATACGCCAATCCCTATCCCACAGAAGTGGATTTCTTTTCCCAGGCCAACTGGATCGAAGTGGTCTGTCTGAACCTCGAAGACTGATTAGGACGAAAGGAGCATCATGGAGCTAAAGACCATATCTCTACCCCGCTTAAACAACCTCTCACCCACATTGGAATCAACGGCACTCAAGCTGATGGAGGAGGCGGGCGAACTGGCCCAGGCCATCGGTAAATTCCGCTGTATGAACGGTGAGCAGGCCTGCTTTAGTCAGGAGCAAACCGTCGATATGATGGCCAAGGAACTGTTGGATGTGGCCCAGACGGCCGTTTCCATGATGTTCGTTCTGGAACAGGAATTCGACATAGACATCGATGCGGAAGTCAAAGAGCACATCACCAAACTGATCCGCAAAGGATACATCAAGGAGACGACATGAAAGTAGCTTGCATATTCGGCACCAGGCCGGAGGCCATCAAGATGGCACCGGTCGTGAAGGCCTTGAAGGAACACCCGGCATTTGAGATCAGGGTCATCGTGACTGCGCAGCACCGCGAGATGCTGGATCAGGTGCTGGATCTGTTCAATATCGTTCCGGATTACGATCTGGACATCATGCAGAAGAATCAGACACTGAGCCAAATCACAGCCCGAGCCCTGACGGGGCTGGGCGATATCTTCCTTAAGGACCGTCCTGACCTGGTACTGGTCCACGGGGATACCACCACTACCTTCTGCGGCGCGTTGGCCGCCTTCTACCAACAGATACCAGTAGGACACGTGGAGGCAGGTCTTCGGACCTACGACAAGTACTCCCCGTATCCGGAGGAAGTGAACCGTATGCTGACCGGTGTGATGGCGGATTACCATTTCGCTCCCACCGATGTGGCCAGGGACAACCTCTTGAAAGAGAACGTGGCGAAGGAGAAAATTTTCGTCACTGGCAACACAGTGATCGACGCACTTCTTTCTGTGGCCGAAAAGAGTCTGGATGTGAGAAGCATCAAAGGGCTAGAAGGGTTGGATGAGAACAAGAAGACCATCCTGGTAACCAGCCACCGGAGGGAGAACCAAGGTGGCAGAATGACCGAAATCTTCCGGGCCATCGCCGATATCGCGAGGGACTATGAGGAGACGGTGCAGGTGGTTTTCCCCATGCATCTGAACCCCAAAGTGCGCGAGCAGGTGCGAGCAGAGCTGGACGGACGGGCCAATGTGTTCCTGATCGAACCGCAGGAATACCTGCCGTTTGTATCCCTGATGAAGCATGCCCATCTGATCCTTACGGATTCGGGTGGTATCCAGGAGGAAGCCCCGGCGCTAGGCAAGCCCGTGGTGGTTCTTCGGGACACGACCGAACGGCCAGAGGCGCTTTTTGCAGGAACGGTAATTTTGGCTGGATATTTATACCAAGAGGTGTATAATGTTACACAGACATTACTTACGGACCAGGAACGCTACGATATGATGAGCAGCGCCGCCAATCCCTATGGGGACGGAACGGCCGCCGAAAGGATCGTGAACCTTATCCGTCAACTACTCCCACTTAACTCTTAGAGTTTGAAGTGGGAGATTGTAACTCATTAGTGGTAAACGTCTTTAGACTCCCACCTCTTGTCGCACAGTATTGTGCGTACGGTTACATCAGGGCAGGCTGACAGCTACCCAGGCAATACCAGTCATGCTGATGCTGCCATTTCAGCCAAGTACTCGATTCCTTTGGCCTGAATATTCATGGCGCCGATACGGTCGTCATTGGATGTGTATCGGCAGGACTTGCAACAGAAGGTATGTGTCTTCTTATTGCGGTTTCCTTTTTCAGTATGTCCACAAATAGGACACGCCTGGGACGTATAGGAAGGATCCACGGCAATGACCTTGGATAGGTTTAGGGCAGCCTTGTACTCTATCATGGACCTGAGCTGGTAGAATGACCAGGATACGGATACATACCGATCCTTCTTACGGACGCGCTCAGTAGCCTTTCGGACACCGCGCAGGTCCTCTACGACAAAGAGGGTGTTCTCCCCGCCTCGGTCAATCAGTGCCTTAGATACCTGATGATTTACATCAGTCATCCAACGGTTTTCTTTCTGACCGATAGCTTTCAGTCTTCTACGGGAAGAAGGAGTCCCTTTTTGCTGCAGGGTTTTGCGGGCCTTCTGGAACTTGGCTCTTTTGTCTTTGATGTGGCGACCGGGAAAGAACGTGCTCTCTCCATTTGAAGCGTAAGAGACAGCCACGAAGTTAAGTCCCATATCGATACCAACAATCTGATTTGTATCCTGCAAGGAAGTTTCATCCATTTCCTTGGTTACCGGTATATGCAGAAAATACTTCTTACGCTTGTTGACCAACTTGGCGGTCCCGAATTTCCAGGAACCGCCTAGATACTGTTCCATCCCTTTGGTTTCAAAGGGAACCTTGATTCTGCCTTGCAGTGTATTCAGGGAGAATATTCCAGGTTTCAAGGAGTAGTCCCTGTTCCATACCAGATCGTACGCCGGTTTCTTGAATTTTACGAGAGACCATTCATGACCATTTGATTTGATGGACTTATATCTTGCAATGACAGTCTTCATCACGGACTGGGCCATCTGGGATTTCAGCCCATACTCATTCCTGAGCAACCAGTAGGTCTCCTCATGCAGTTTGGTCTGGGCTAGGTTCCTAGTGTCGAATACGACTTTGGATACGAAATTGCATCCTGCCCTGTAGGCGTCAAGCGTTTCCTTGAGCATATGGATCTGATCTCCCACAGGCAGTATTTTGATTTTAGCAGTGAGCGTGATTTGCATGGTTTCACCTCCCTTCGGAATACGACTATGCTGTATATATTATATATTATTTGAAGAAGATATGCAAATTATATAACGCTAAATATACGTTAAATCTCACTTACTTTGTAGGACCTTAATATTTCACGTTCTGACAGCTCTCACGGAGTAACTGTTTCTATTGCAGGCTGACCTGAAATTACAGATTGTTACCTTTAGAAAGGGGAAACAGGATAGAAAAGTGCAGCACGCATTCCTCCCCCACCTACGCCTATGCTAAGAGATGGGGGTATCCTGCTAGAAAATTGATGAAAAGAGCCAGGAAAGTTAGTACGGGCATGGCCTTGTCCACTTCGTACGCTGGAACCATGCTCATATCCATGTATCTGGGATATCGCATCGGCATCTATGTCGACGGCCGCCTAGGATCTGAACCCATCTTCTTGATCGTGGGTCTGCTGCTAAGCATCGTGCTGGGTATGTATACCGTTGTAAAGGAAATCTTGTATTTCGATAAACTGCGTAGAAAGGATGACTGATATGGGAGCTGCGATCGGGTTTGCCATCGGTATTGTGGTGTCGATTCCGTTCTTTTTGTTTCAGTGGATGATTGTCTGGCAGAAACGGGAAAAAGAAAAGGAAGATCAGGAGACGGGACAGGAAGGGAACAAGAAACTGGCCTGGATTTTGATTGTCCAAGTGGCCAAACTATTCATCTATGCATTGGTACTGATCGCCATGAGCCGGACAGATACGGCTCATATGCTGGGCACGGCTGCAGGACTCTTCGTAGGAATTTTGGCCAATGGCATCATAAGCTTCAAGAAAGGACCGACACATGGAAGAGAGGATCGCTGAACTAGGTAAAGTGGTAGAGGAGATGACACCCCATGTGGTGTTTTCGGTGGGCCCCGTCGAGGTCACATCCACCGTCATTTCCGCCTGGATCGCTATGGCGGCCCTGTTCATCTTCGCCTATCTGATCACCAAAAACCTGAAGCCCGTCCCGGAGGGGAAAAGACAGCTGCTGGCTGAGCTACTGATGAAATTCCTCTACGGTATGTTGGACGAGCTGATCGGTAAAAAAGGAAGAAAATTCGTGTTCCTTAGCGGAACCATGTTCTTGTTTATACTGTTTATGAATCTCTCCTGGCTGATCCCCGAACTGACGCCGGCGACCATCGACCTTAGTGCCACCTTGGCATTAGGAGTTGTGGCCATCTTGGGGGTCCAGGCTATCGGCATCCGCCAGAGAGGGCTGAAACAGTATCTCAAGCATTATATAGAACCGACGCCGGCCATGCTCCCGATGAACATCATCGAGGAGCTGGTCAAGCCCATGTCACTGGGGCTGCGTCTCTTCGGCAATATGTTCGGCGAGGAAATGATCGTACTCATATTGTTCATCTTGGTACCGGCGTTCTTGCCGGTGCCCATACAACTGCTAGGCGTATTGATGGGAAGCATCCAGGCGTATGTCTTTTCGCTTCTCACTGCACTATATATCGCTGGAATCTTAGGAGACCACTAGAATCAAGGAGGAAGAAATGGAAAATTTAGGCGCATTAGCCGCAGGTCTGACATTCGCAATCGCTGCGTTCGGCTCGGCCCTTGCTCAAGGAAAAGTTGCAAGTTCAGCAATGGAGGCGATAGCAAGACAACCGGAATCGGCCGGGGACATCCGTACCACGCTGCTTCTGTCATTGGCTTTCATCGAGGCATTGACGTTGTTCGGCCTGGTTGTGTCAATCTTGCTTTGGACGCTGCTGTAGCATATTGTCATAAAAATAGGAAGGTCAGCTATGAGTCAGATATTTGATGCCTTGAACTTCCATCCCACAACCTTTATCCTGATGACCATCAATATCCTGGTGGTTCTGTTCGTACTGAACAAGCTGTTCTACAAACCTGTGGGTCGGATGCTAGAGGAAAGACAACGACATATCAACGAGCAGTTGGACCAGGCTGCCCAGTCCAATCTGAACGCCAGACTGAACGAAATCAGATATAGCGAGGAGCTGAGCAATGCCCGCTACCAGGCCAAGAAGTTGGTCAACGAGGCTGACGACATCGGTGAGGACTTGAAGCGTCAGATTATTAATGAGGCCAAGACCAAGGCCAATGTAATCATTGCCAAGGCTGAAGACGAGATCGTCGCTGAGCGCCTTAGGGCAGAACGCGAGATCCAGAACGAGGTCAGCAAGCTAGCCATCGAGGCGGCTAAGAAGATACTGGGCAAGGAAATCGATCCGGCAGAGCACCAGAATCTGATTCAGGAACTGCTGAAGGAAGCGGGTAGACTGTAATGTTAGCAGGAGCTGTAGCCAGGCGTTATGGCAATGCCCTGTACCAGCAGGGTCTGGCAAAAGGCAATCTGGAAGAAATCATGAAGGATCTGGATGTGGTCATCCATGTGTTCAAGGATTTTCCCCGGATCCGGAAGGTCTACGAAGACAAGAAGATCTATTCTGTGAACAAGAAGAAACTATTTGAGAACTTCTTTGAGGGGATCATCCACTACACCACTATGGCCTTTTTATCCATGGTGATTGAGAACTACCGTGAGGAGCACCTAATTGCCATGGGAGCGGAATTTCTGCGCCTATACCGCAAACACCACGATATCGTGGAGGCTAAGATCATTACCGCGGTGTCCCTGACCGATGAGAACATCAGCGAGCTTGAAAAGCAGCTGGCGGAGGTGACTGGACGACAGGTGGCACTTAAAGCCAAGCAGGATACCTCTCTGATAGGAGGCTCCATCCTGCGCTTCGGGGATAAGGTCATCAATGACTCTATATCCTTTAAACTGCAGAAAATGGAAAAGAAGATGAGGGCGGAACAAGACAGAAAGATCAACAAGACGCCCAAAGAGGTGAAATAGATGTATTTACGACCAGACGAGATAACCTCGGTACTGATGGACAAAATATCGGATTTCGACTTCAAGGTCGAGACGGCCGAAGTAGGCCACGTGGTCCAGGTGGGTGACGGCATTGCTATCATCTACGGATTGGATAAAGCCATGGCTGGGGAAGTCATCGAATTTCCCAACGGCACACTTGGTTTGGTCCAGAATCTGGAAGAAGACAATGTAGGCGCCATCATCTTGGGGCCATATACGGAAATTAAAGAAGGGGATATCGTCACCAAGACCAATCGGGTGTTGGACGTAGCCGTAGGCGAAGGCCTGCTGGGACGCGTTATCAACGCCATCGGTGATCCCATCGACGGAAAGGGGCCTCTGGAGCATGACGGTTACGGCTTGGTGGAACGGCCGGCACCCAGCATACTGAGTCGCCAGTCAGTCAGTGAACCCATGCAGACCGGCCTGAAGGCCATCGATTCACTTGTGCCCATCGGTAAGGGTCAGCGGGAGCTGATCATTGGTGACCGCCAGACTGGCAAGACGGCCATCGCCGTGGATACCATCATCAACCAAAAGGATACCGGCGTCATCTCCATCTATGTGGCCATCGGCAAGAAGGCCTCGTCGGTAGTAGGCGTCATCGACGACCTGGCCACCAGAGGCGCCATGAAGAATACCATCGTAGTGTCTGCCTGTGCCAGTGAACCGGCGCCCATGCTCTTTCTAGCACCCTATGCGGGATGCGCCATCGCCGAGTATTTCATGGAGCGGGGAAAGGATGTGCTGATCATCTACGATGATCTGAGCAAACATGCCGTTGCCTACCGGGAGCTGTCGCTCCTGCTGCGCCGCCCGCCGGGACGGGAAGCTTTCCCGGGAGACGTTTTCTACTTGCACTCCAGATTGCTGGAACGGGCGGCCAAAATGAGTGATAAGTTGGGTGGAGGCTCCATTACGGCGCTACCCATCGTGGAGACCCAGGCGGGAGACGTGTCGGCCTATATTCCAACCAATATCATTTCCATCACGGACGGACAGATTTTCCTGGAAGCGGACCTGTTCCACTCCGGAGTGCGGCCGGCCATCAATGCGGGGATTTCCGTATCCCGGGTCGGCGGCGCTGCCCAGTTAAAGGCCATGAAGCAGGTATCGGGTACGCTTCGGCTGGATCTGGCCCAATACCGCGAGCTGGCGGCCTTTTCCCAGTTCAGTTCCGATCTGGATTCGGCCACCAAGAAGAAGCTGGAAAGAGGCAAACGCATCGTGGAAATCCTGAAACAGCCCATGTATAGTACCTTGGCGGCCGAAGACCAGGTGGCAAGCCTTAGAGCCCTGGGTATTGGGTTTTATGACGGCATAGACGTGGAAGAAATAGGTCATGTCGAGAAAAAGCTGATTGCGTTTTTGCATACCAGCATTCAGGGACTTCTGAACAAAATCGCAGACGGGGACAAGCTGCTGGGGCATGAATTCAGGAGGTTGGACGAAGCCATCGAGACGTTCGGAAGGATGCTGCATACGACCGGGAAAGGGTAAGATATGAAAAGTATCCGGGACATCCGCTCCCGCATAAAAAGTATTGAGAATACTAAGAAGATTACCCGGGCCATGCGCATGATTTCCGCGGCCAAGCTGGCTAAGGCCCAACAGAAGGTGCTGGAAGCCAGGCTTTATGCGGACAAGATCAAGCTGATCGCCGCCCATCTGGCCCAGGACGAGCACCATTATGACCACCCGCTACTGGAAGAAAAGCAGGAAGGCAAGGTAGCCTATGTGATCTTCTCCTCGGAACGGGGTCTGTGCGGTGGCTACAACATCAATATGAATAAGGCCATGGACGAGGTGCTGAAACGCCGAAGCCAGGAGGATATCATACTGTTCCCGCTTGGTAAAAAGAGCAGGGAATATTTCAAGGACTATCCCCAGGCCAGGGAACTGGTCGGGGTTATGTGTGGCGACAAACCGGATTACAGGGAGGCCAGGCTGCTAGCAGATGTGCTGAGCCAACTTTTTGTGGAAGAGGGTTACAAGGAGATCCACCTGGTGTACAATCGGTTCGTGTCAGCCATGCGTCAGGATCCTTTTTTCGACCAGGTGTTGCCCATCCCGGCGGATTCCAATCTGCATAAGGATGTGGAGTACATCTTCGAGCCGGAATCCAAGCAGGTGGTGCTGAAAATCATCCCCAAGTACATGGAAACCGAAACCTTCCGGGCCATGTTGGAGGCCAAGGCCAGCGAGCATGCGGCCCGTATGGCAGCCATGGATGGCGCTTCGCGCAGTGCGGAGGATATTATCCATGATCTGAAGCTCATCCTTAACAGGGCAAGGCAGGAGCAGATTACCAACGAACTGGCGGAAATCGTAGGCGGCGTGGAAGCGCTCAAGAAACAATAAGGAGGATAACCGGATGAACAGAGGAAAAATCATTGCCATCATCGGACCGGTTGTCGATGTGCAATTTGAGAAAAAAATTCCCCAGATATACAATGCCATCACCGTGAAAAGCGAATACCAGGATGAGGAGTATCCTGTCGAGGTGGACGCGACCATGGAAGTTATGGAGGAACTGGGAAACAATATGGTGCGTTGCGTATCGATGACGGCCACAGAAGGGCTGGTGCGGGGTATGATTGCCGATGACAGTGGTTCCTCCATCACCGTTCCGGTGGGAGAGAAGAATCTGGGACGCATGTTTAATGTGTTGGGAGAGCCCATCGACGAGTTGGGACCGTCCCTCTCGAAGATAATGCTACCCATCCATAGGCCATCACCAGAATTCAAGAATATACGCCCCTCCAAGGAAATCCTGGAGACGGGTATTAAGGTGATCGACCTACTTGCACCGTATGCCAAGGGCGGTAAGATTGGTCTGTTCGGCGGCGCCGGCGTAGGTAAGACGGTGCTCATCCAGGAGCTGATCCACAACGTGGCCACCGAGCATGGCGGCTATTCTGTATTTGCCGGCGTAGGAGAACGAAGTCGGGAAGGGAACGATCTTTGGAATGAAATGAACACATCGGGTGTCATCGACAAGACGGCGCTGGTTTTCGGTCAGATGAACGAACCGCCTGGCGCCCGTATGCGGGTAGGCTTGGCCGGTTTGACCATGGCCGAATACTTCCGGGACCACCAGTCTCAAGACGTACTTCTTTTCATCGACAACATCTTCCGTTTCACCCAGGCTGGATCTGAAGTATCCGCCTTGCTGGGACGGATGCCGTCTGCCGTGGGTTACCAACCGACGCTGGCCACTGAGATGGGAGAACTGCAGGAGCGGATCGCATCAACGGACAAGGGTTCCATCACTTCTGTCCAGGCGGTCTATGTGCCTGCCGACGACATGACCGACCCGGCGACAGCCACTACCTTTGCGCACTTAGACGCAACCACGGTGCTCTCGAGACAGATCGTAGAGCAGGGTATCTATCCGGCGGTCGATCCGCTGGAGTCTACTTCCAGGAAATTGGACCCCCGGGTGGTGGGAGAAGAGCATTATCGGACCGCCAGGTGGGTGCAGGAGACGTTGCAGCACTACAAGGATCTGCAGGACATTATCGCCATCCTGGGCATGGATGAGTTGGGAGACGAAGACAAGATTCTGGTCAAACGGGCCAGACGGATCCAGAAATTCCTGTCTCAGCCGTTCCACGTGGCGGAGACCTTCACTGGACTGACCGGTTGCTACGTGCCGCTGGAAGAGACTGTAAAGGGATTCAAGGAGCTTCTAGAAGGGAAATGGGACCATCTCCCCGAGGAGGCCTTCTACATGGTAGGCAACATCGAGGAAGCCGAGGCCAAGGCCAAATTGTTGGAGAGTGAGAGCGATGGATAAGCTACTGCTGGAAATCGTATCTGCGGACAAATCGTTTCTGAGAAAGGAAGTCGACGCCGTCAGGGCGCCGGGCGTGAAAGGCGATTTCGGCATACTGCCGGGTCATGCACCCATGATCGCCTGTATCGATATCGGTGTGTTGCGATACCGACTCAATGACAAGATGACCAAGGTAGCGGTAGGTGGCGGATTTCTGGAGATTTTTGAGAACAAGGTTTCTGTCCTGGTGGATACCGCCGAATCGAGAGAGGATATCGATGTGGCCCGGGCCAGAAGGGCAAAAGAAAAAGCAGCCGGTAAGCTGCGTAAGAATTTGAGCGATGACGAACACATCAAGATGGAGGCAGCGCTTAGGAAAGCGCTGACCCGCATCAATGTGGCGGAATAATTAACCTAATAGATAGAGTTGGCTGCGGCTGGGACCTAAGGGACCCAGTCGTTGTTTTTTCAATTTGCCCAGAACGAATTCGCTGCGTTTTTCGAGTGGCAGGATCACGGCGTCCGCCGGGCAGACTACCAAACAGTTGGTGCAGTGGATGCACTGTGATTCTTCACGGTGATTGGGTACGCTGTCCACCAGGCTCAGATCTAGGGTGGGGCAGGCCTTGACGCAGCGTCCGCAAGCCGTGCACTTCGTCTCATCGAAGGCCACCACGGGGTAGTTCGCAAGCACCGTCTTCTCATCCTTTAACTCGGGATAGTCCTCATAGCGCTTGCTGAGAATCAGATCCAGACTGCCCTTTTTGCGTTTGCCTATGGTCTCGAGCATGCTGTCGACCGAGGTCTTGATCCAGGCGTCTAGCTCCTTGCCTGGTAGTCCCTGACTCACCGGTTCCCGAAGCAGGCGGGTGGCACTGTGCACGGCGTCCACATCCAGGCCACTGATGATGGCGTAGCCCTTTCTGGACAGGATGCGGGCAGCTTCCGCCAGACCCACGCCGGCGGACACCTTGCCGAAGGTAGAGAACACGGCGGCATGACTGCCGGTGCTCTGATTGGTGAACGGTGCGTCGTAGAGCATGTCTGTCAGATGGTACTGCATGTGTTTGATGTAGATGGGGCCTCCGACCAACAGCAGATCGCAGGGCTCAAGCTGTGCCCAGAAGGCAGCTCCGTCATGGTCCTCGAAGATGGCTTTGCTGCGCTCTAGGGGCAGCATCTGGACTGTCGCTCCGGCGCCTGCCAAGCTCTTGCGGTAAGCCTCGGCTACTTTTTTGGTGGAACCGCTGGGGCTGAAATATACGATGGCGACCCGGATGGCGCGCTGCTTCGTTGATTGCGTTTTTCTTTTTTTCATAATTATCCTCTTTCGCTGAAAAGTCTCTTATAGACAGTATAGCAGAGGGGGAGGCTGGTTGGTAGTTTGACGGTGCGCTTGAATTGTCAATCGGTTGGAGTATACTAGCGGTATGGATATTAC
>DAOUPV010000009.1 GCA_030625965.1 Clostridia bacterium | reverse complement strand
AGTATGGATACAAAATATTTTCCGCTTGGATTTTTCCTGATTGTAGCATTCAAGATTCTTCCTTCGACCTCTCTTGATTTGGCATATCTGACAAGTCCAAGTTTCGGTAATTTGATCTTGTCATCCACGATAGCGATATTGTCATTGACATATTTGGTCGTATACGACCCGCCGCCGTTCTTTTTGGATTTAAAGCGTGGGGCATCATTCTGTTTCATGAATAATCTCTTGAAGGCATTATCAAGGTTTTTCAGCGAAGACTGAAGAGCGGTGCTATCTACTTCTTTGAGCCACACAAGTTCTTTCTTGAGTTGCGTCATCTGGGCAGAGCAAACGGAGTAGGTTAAGCCCTTGCCTGTCTTTTTGTACGCTTCGTTCCACTCAGCTAAGAAGCGATTGAATACGAATCTGCTGCAACCTATGGTTTTCCCAATCAGTTCACGTTGACTGCGGTTTGGATACATTCTGAATTTATATGCCTTATGTCTCAACATTGTTATCACCTCCCACTTGACGAACGTTTGTTCTTATTGTATCACGTTCTGACAATTTTAGAAGGCGCGTACAGATATTTATATCATTCATCTCACCACCTGCAGTGGTGGGAATCTTCTGATATCTCATGATAAAAAAATCTGCCCCCTTTTCGCTTACTATAGTTTCTGCGCCATAAGGCTCCTAACCTTTAGACAAAAACCAGTGTTTCTCACGAAACACTGGTTTCTGGATTCAAGCATATTTATCATGCTACAAACTGACTATAAGCACTCAATACTTCCCATTCTTTTAAGGCGTATGGAAAAAAGTATGCAATCGGATCGCGCATTCCATATTGAAGCGCTTGGGACCTGCACTCAGTTCCATATTCACCAACTTCGCAATCAGGTTCAACCTGTACTTGATGGTGTTCTTGTGCACGAACAGTGCCCTGGCTGCTTGGGTATCACTCCATTGATTATCGACCAAAGCAATCAGGGTCTTCAGGAGATCCGCATCCTTTTTCTTATCATATTCGATGACCGGCCCGAGCATGACCTGACAGTACTCTTCAATGCTCTCCATAAAATTCGACTTGGCGAAGAGCCGAAGAAAACCAAGCTCCTCATAGGCAGCAACTTCCTTTAACTCCCGTTGGCTGGTCCAATAAAGCGTCTCTTTGGCCTGATTGTAGCTGGACGTCAGTTCGCTTAAATCCACAACCGTGCCGATGGCTGCATAACGTTTACCTACAGGCATGAACTGATTGCAGAGAGCCTTGGACATACTTCTGATTCGCTCTTCCCCCTCAGTGCTCTGTGGATATATAACTATGAAATGATCCCCGTAATTTCCCATAACGAGCTTGGAGTTGTAATGGTTGATCACAACGCTGTTCACCTTGTGCAAAACACTATGGTTGATATTCTCCGGAAAGAGCAACACCCCCATCCGCTCCGCGATCTTAAACCCACTCTCATCCAGTTCCTGTTTCAACGAATCATACTGGAGATGGGAATAGTCGAACAGAAGATCCACCAATTCAGCGATATGATGCTCAAAATCGATGGCTTTGTTCTTGAAGTCCAAATCAAGTACTCTTAGCGCCAACTCGATGATTACGTAATCATTTTCTGAGAAATCCTCATGATTCTCTTTTATGTAAATTACATTGTTCAGCCGATCCCCTTCCTTCAGTTCACAGCTAAGCCATTTGTGTACCTTCCCACCAACAACCGTCTCATATAGGCAAGCTCGATTTAGACAATCTGTATGTATAGCCACTTCTCCCAAATCAACCCAGTTTTCCACCTGACTGCGAATCTTTTCGAACTCCGACATCTCCTCGATTGCAACGCATTTCTCATCCATGCATAGATAGATGTCTTTCCCTAGAAAGCGGTTTAGCGCCTGTGCCAGGTCTTGCATCACCCTTTTCCCCAGACAAGCCAACATCTGTTCATTAAGACGCTTTGCATCCAGGAATTTCCCCAATGCCGGGCTGTAGATATGGTTTTCAAAATAACGGATGATATCCATGTAGGCCAGCTCATCATCAATGCTCACAATTGGCAATCCCAATTCGTCCGCCATCTGCTTAAGTCCATCTGGCAAGGCCCCTTTGAAGAAACGCAGCATCATGGCCAGTCCGGCCACCCTTTTGTATTTCAGGTTTCTCAGCAATGTCTCCTGTTCCTTAGGATCCTGCAACCAAGCGTAACCGCTGGTGATGCACAAGGTCCCTTCATTCATGAAAAGATAGCCATCCGGTGTATCCAATATGTTAATGGAGCGCACAAGATTGTCCTCTCCTTGTTTACCGGCAATGATTTCAGCGGTTTTGAACAGTTCCGATTCAATAAATGTCTTCAGCTTAACTACCATATCCGATTAAGGTGTGACCTATTCACTCCACACCGCTCCTTTCCGAATCATAGTCCCATGGGTAACTCTTCGACGGCTGGTTTTGCTTTTCCTCTAAATTACTGCCATCTCAATATTACAACTGCTATAACCAGCTTAGTTGGCTTCCTAGAAATGCAAAAAGCACCTGTTGCGCTGAGCGCATCAGATGCTTCTTACTAAAGCTAGATTCAGCTAGAAGGTCTAGTTTTCCGTTCTGTAGGTTTCGTCGACCACCATTTCTTCTGCCTCTTTGTCTTCCACCTGTTTAGGAAGAATGATGTTCAGAAGAAGGGCAATCAGGCCAGTACCGCCTACACCGGATAGCAGGCTCTGTACCATGGGTGGCAGGATGGCGATAGCTTCCATCTTGCCGTTCAGTCCCATACCCACTGCCAAAGCGATGCCGATAACCAGCATGTTCCGCTGGGTCAGGTGCTGGGTGATGATAACCTTGATACCGGATACCACGATCAGACCAAACATAGAGATAAGCACACCACCCAAAACAGCTGCAGGAATGGCCACGACCAGTTGGCTGACCTTA
Organism: Clostridia bacterium; assembly: GCA_030625965.1. Classification (GTDB taxonomy): domain Bacteria; phylum Bacillota; class TC1; order TC1; family UBA5767; genus UBA5767. The sequence continues at coordinate 44,705 of DAOUPV010000009.1, read as the reverse complement.
GGAATGAAAGCCAATGCCGTCATCACGATACCGCCGTATACTACTACGAAACGGCTCTTAATGCCCGTAAGTGGAATCAGTCCTACGTTCTGGCTATAGGATACGTTGGGGGTACAGTTGAACATACCAGAGAAGGCACTACCTAGGCCATCAGCCAGGATACCACCGTTAAACTCTCGTTCCGTCGGTGTTCTGTCAACCGCATTGATGGCTACTCCTGTGATGTCTCCCACGAATTCAACCATGCTTACAAGGTACAGGAAGGCCATGGGGATAATGGCTTCCATCTTGAAGGAAATACCCCAATGGAACGGCTTCGGTAGAGCGAACCATGCCGCACCTTTGACACCTGCAAAATCGACCAAACCCAAGGGGATGGCTATAATGAATCCCGCTACCAATCCTAGAATAACTGAAGCGGCTTTGATCTTAGAACTACCAAACTGATTAAGCACAATTACGATAATCAAGGTAATGGCTGCTAAACCCAGATTTAGAGCAGAACCGTAATCAGGAGCATACACTCCGCCCGCTGCATAATCTATGGCCACACCAAAGAGGGAAAGACCGATTGCCAGTACTACTGTCCCGGTTACGATGGGTGAGAAAGCTTTTCTAAGAGCCTTCAGAATCCAATAACCGAAGATGGCCTCCAAAAGTCCGCCGACCAGGATGGCACCGAACAGGGCACTGAGTCCCAAAGCGGGATTGGCACCGATGGCAATAGAAGTTCCCAGGAAAATAAAGCTGGCACCCATGACGATGGGTAATTTGGATCCGACAGGACCCACGCCCAAGGCTTGTACGATGGTGGTCACACCTGCTGCAAACATGGCACATTGAATCAAGAAAGCCGTATCAGTAAGGGTGAGGCCAATGGCCCCCGCCAAAATTAAAGAAACTGCCACGTTGCCGCCGAACATCACGGCGATATGTTGGAATCCCAACAGAAATCCCGTCCCCAATGGTGGTTTGTCATTCACCTCATAGGTAATAAACTTGTCTTTTTCTTTCATGTACTTGCTCCTTTCAATTTACATCACTGTCTAGCAATTACCCTTCTACACATCCTTTCTCAAGTTTCAAACACGGTATCTCGAGCTCCTCGTCTACCACCCTACCGGTAGATCTGGGCTCAGGATTGCGTTCTGTGTTTATACTATTAGATTCTTCAATAAGCCATATTTTGCCTTTGTTCAATAAAACAGCGTTTGCTAGCGAACACTGACCCATCTCACAAAAACACCCCTTGAGCAGCCAAAACTGATCAAGGGGCGGGGCCAAACTTCTATACTAAATCTTTTTCAACTCTCATTCATTAGAGAAAAATTCATGCAACCGTATGGCGCATTCCATATTAAAACGGTAAACCGCGTCATCTAAATCTATAGAACTCAGTTTCTTGATCTGTTTCATACGATAGCGGATGGTGTTCTTATGCACAAACAACTCTTGAGAAGCCGCTGCGTCGATCCACTGATTGTTCACCATGCTTGTCAATGTCTTAATGAGCTCCGCTTCCTTCTTCTGGTCGTACTCAATAATCTCAGCCAGATGGTCCTTACAGTAAGATTCGATATACTCCATCCCTATACTTCGTGGAAACAACTTGAGGAATCCAATATCCTCATAGAAAAGCACTTCCCGCTTTTTTCTCATTCCGCCCCAATACAGCACATCTTGAGCCTGCTCAAAGCTTAATTCAATGTTGGCGATGGGCATTAAATTTCCAAATGCCGCATACCGTTTCCCGGCAGGCATATATCCGACACAGATTTCTTCCGCCATCCGTCGCATCCTCGGCCCATCGCCCTCCACGGTCGGACAGAACACGATGAAGTACGCGCCATAGTTTCCCATGATGAGTTTAGAACCGTAATATTTAATCAAAATACTATTGACCATATGCAGTACATCGTGCTTAATGTGTGCCGGAAACAGAAGGATACTCATTTCCTCTCGCACCAAGAAAGACATCTTTTCCATGTCCTTTCTTAACACGTCGAAATCAATCTCACCGGGTTCAAAAAGACGATCAATCAATTCTGAAATGTTTTTCTCAAAATTCATAGCCTGTTTCTTGAATTCCAAGTCTACGACCCTAAGTCCCATCTCGATGATCTCATAATCATTGAGATTAAATTCGTATTGATTTTCCTTGACGTAGATTACGTTATTCAATTGCTTATCAGCCTGAAATTCACAGCTAATCCACTTCCTGCGCACTCCATCAATGTCCGTCTCATACAGTTTTACCTGATTGATACAGTCCGCCTGCATGGGGATTTCCTCGAGTTCGATCCATTGGGCGACGCTTTTTCTGATTTTCTCAAACTCTGCTACATCCTCATATGCAACCGGTTTACCATCCATATTTATGTAGATGTCCTTGCCCAATAGCTCATTTAATTCGCAAACCAAGCCCCGCATGGATTTGTCCCCGATATGGCTCATCAATTGCTCTGACAGGCGCCTTTTCTCCTTAAACTCACCTAGAGCCTGACAGTATACATGATCCGCAAAATACATGATGATGTCCGTATATACCAGATGATCATCGATACTCACGATGGGCATATCCAAGGCATCAGCTGTTTTCTGCAGAGTTTCCGGCAGTGTACCGCCAAAAAATCTCATCATGATCCCCAAGCCGGCGACATTCTGTTTTTTCAGGTTCTCTATCAGTTTTTTCTGGACTTCAGGGTCCTCCAACCACGCATAACCCGTGGTTATGCAAAGTGTTCCTTCTTTCATATACATTGGACCGTCCGGTGCATCCATGATATTGATAGCTTTCACAGGATTGTTGGCACCACCTTGACCTGCGATAATTTCTGCATATTTGAATAAATCTGACTCTAGAAATCTTTTCAAACTTACGATCATAATAGGTTCAGGATGATCATCAACCATCCCAGCTCCTTTCTGTACTTGTTACGCTCGGTTTTATAACACATGTCATGAAACAGCTTTGCCTTCTCTTATCTTGCTAGCATAATTTTAACATGCATTTTATCAAAACTTGTCTTCACTAACTTCGACAAGCACCGTGTAGACCCTTTTCATTTCATAAAATATTCGAACTGGATATATCACGTATAACTGCTATGTCCAACTATAAGTAAAAAAGAGATAGGCTGAACCGCCTATCTCTTTTCTCTATGATCCTCTCCAAAACCAGGCCGGAGTCTACTCTTAACTTTTCTTTTCGTTCCGTGAGAGCAGAATGTTTATCACCTGGGCGGACAATTCTGTATCTGAAATAGCACCCAACTCTCTACCGCTAACCGCACACACTTATTTGCACAGCTCCATCAGCACTCTTTCCGGGCTAGCTGGCAAGTCCTTGATTCTGATACCAGCGGCATCATAAATGGCATTTGTTATAGCTGGTGTTATGGGAATGGATGCGGGTTCACCCAATCCTTTGGCACCGAATGGTCCTTCCTTCTCAACCAGCTCTACTGGAGTCACCTTGATCTCCGGTATATCCGCCGCCGTCGGAACCAGATAGGTCTGCAGGTTCCTAGTCATGGCTTTACCGTCCTTGATCTTGAAATTCTCCATGATGGTATATCCCATACTCATCACGGATCCTCCCTCGGATTGTCCCTCATAACCCAAACGGTTGATGACCCTTCCAGCCTCTGGGAAAATCTCAGTCTGTATCAAGGTCACCTCGCCGGTCAGGGTATTGACCTCCAGATCTACGATCTGACTCACGTATGTATGAATGAAGTGTAACCCCAAATCGATTTTTATGTCCGTTTCGGGCATAGCCACCGTTCTGCTCACACTGTCGATACCCTTCTTGCTCAATGCTGCAGAGATTTCCGTCCAGGAAATGAAGTTGGTCTTGCAGGTCACACAGTAGATACCCTGGCTGTTGATATTGATCTCGTCCGTACCCCAAAGCTCCTTGCCCAATACTTTCAACTCATCCTTCAAGGCTTCTGCCGTCTTGATGATGGCATTACCTGCGATGAAGGTAGACCTCGAAGCGGTAGCTGGGCCGGAATCCGGTGCGTTATGGGTCTGACCACTAGAGATTTCGATCATCTCAGGGGCCACACCCAAGGTCTCCGCAGCAATCAACCAGAAAGTAGTCAAGCTACCTTGTCCCATCTCTTCATTGGACACCTTGACATTGATGATTCCGCTGCTCAGGACTTCGATTTGAGCCGTTGCCGTATCATCCAACAGGTTGCCCAATCCACCACCATGCTGGGATATAGCAATCCCCACACCGCGCTTGATCCAGGGCTCCACAGTCTGGGATTTGAAGTCTTCCCTTTGCTTCCACATATCGCTGTTTTCCATGGTTTCCAGACACTTGTCGATGCCAATCACACTTTCGTTGACCTTGTGTCCATGGGAGTATCTTTCGCCACCCTTCACGCAATTCAGCCGTCTGATCTTGATCGGATCCATACCGAGCGCCTCAGCGATCTGGTCCACCTGACTCTCTGTACCGAAAGTCATCTGGTTGTTGCCGAATCCCCTAAAAGCTCCTGTAACTGAGTTGTTCGTGAATACACAAATGCCTTCCAGATCTGTATTGGGGAACTTGTATACACAGAAGGCATTTTCAAATGCATAGTTGAACACAGCACCACTAATCCCGGCAAACGGTCCCGCTTCAGATATTCCAAAAACCTTGTGGGCCAGGAATTTTCCATTCTTATCGGCTGCAGTCTTCATAGTGAGCTTAAATGGCAGGCGCTTGGTGCTTGCCATAAAGGATTCCTCACGGCTTAGATGAATTTTAACAGGTCGACCTGTCTTGATAGCACCCAGTGCCAGTATGGGTTGCAGCAACATGTCATCCTTGCCGCCGAACGCACCACCCAAAGGATTAGAATTAATTCGGATCTTCTCCTGAGGCAAGGCTAGAACCGCACTGAGCTGCATCCTGTCACGGAAACAGTATTGTGCCGGGTAATAGAGCTCCACCCCGCCGTCTTCCAAAGGCAAACCGAAGCCGCCTTCAGTTTCAATGTAGGCATGCTCTTCGTAAGGAGTCGTATAGGTATTCTCTACGACAACGGCTGCCTCTTTGAAGGCCGCTTCCACATCACCGTTGCTGGACTTGTGGTGACGAAGGATGTTTCCCTCCTCGTGGATCTTGATCGCACCTTCTTCCAAGGCCGCTTCCGGAGTCAGTATCGCTGGCAGAATTTCATAATCCACCTTGATTTTCTCCACTGCATTCTCGGCAGACTCCAGGTCTTCCGCAAAAACCACGGCCACCGGGTCGCCGATGAAGCGTACTCTTTCACCACAGAGCACTGGCTGGTCGGGTCCTTCGATACCGAAGCCGTTAAGTCCTGGTACATCTTTGGCCGTCAGGACCGCAACTACACCTAGCATGCCTTCAGCTTCCGCGATCTCTACACCCTTAACCAAAGCATGGGCATAGGGAGAACGTAGTATCTTGCCTGCTAAGGCATCTGGAAACTCCAGATCCGCCATGTATTTTAATGCCCCTGTCGCTTTTTCTCTTCCATCGTAGCGAGTAATTTTTTTACCAATCCACTTATTCTCTGCCATGATTAGCACCCACCTTCCCCGGATTCATCCTTAAAATCGTATCTCATCTGCATCAGAATCATGCGTGTCAGGTTCGCTGCCACCTTCTTGCGATATTCAGCAGAAGCCCGCACGTCGGACAATGGGTTGACACATTTTTCTACCACTTGATACAGACTGTCCATATCAAGTTCAGCTGCTGAATTCACATAGTCTTCTACAGCGCTGGCCCGTTGAATCCTTGGGCTTAACGCACCATAGGCGACGCGTATCTTGTTTTCATGATCTTTTAGCACAGCAACACTGGCGATAGAAATGGTCAGTGCCTTCCTTCCGCCCAACTTGCGATACTGTCCTTCGTATTTTACGTTGCTACGGCTGACATGGTAAACCTTTGGTAGCACAATCTCCTTAAGAATCTCATCCGACTTGATGGCCGTCTTACCCGGTCCCAACAAGAAATCCTCCAGTAGCATACGTCTCTCACCACCTACACTGATCAGAATAACCTCAGCATCCGCTGCAATCAGCACCGGTAAGGCATCTCCTGCCGGTGAAGCGTTCATGATATTCCCACCAATGGTTCCCCGGTTCTTGATTTGTATGGAACCTACGGTACGGCAAGCATCCTGCAGAACTGAGAAATGTTCCTTGATAATCTCGTTCTCAACGATTTCCTGATGCGTCGCCATCGCCCCGATATGTAATGCCCCGGTCTCATCCATAGTGATGAATCCCAACTCTGCCTTGAGTAGTGTCAGATCCAATATCTTGTCTTCCTTAATCAGATTGTCCCGGAAACGGGGCAGTACATCTGTACCACCTGCCAGCATCCGGTACTCAGTGGGGGAAGTTGCTAGCGTCGTTAGCGCTTCTTCGATAGAAGAAGCCATCTTGTATTCATTAACCTTCATGATTTCCTCCTTACTCCTGGGCGCAAGTCTCTTCAACAGCGGTCTCCGCCGCCTTGATGATCTTGGTATATCCGGTGCAACGGCATATATTACCAGCTATAGCCTCAACCAGTTCTTTCCTGCTAGGGTTCGGGTTGTTCATCAGAAGAGCTTTGACGGACATAATCATGCCCGGCGAACAGTATCCGCACTGGATGGCCCCTTCCTTGAGAAAAGCCTTTTGGACGATGTCCATCTCCCCATCTTTTTCCAATCCTTCAATGGTGAGAACTTCCGTACCTTCTACTTGTCTTACCGGGATAAGGCAAGCATTCACAGCTCTTCCATCCATGATTACGGTACAAGCACCACATTCTCCTTGTCCGCAACCTTCCTTGGCTCCAGTAAGCTTGAAATAGTCTCTCAAGAGATCCAACAATCGCAAATTGTTGTCTACAGGTGCGGATACACGTTCACCATTAAGCGTGAATTTGATTACCATAAAAACCCTCCTCTATAATCTTTAACATCCTCACTACAAAGTTCCTATAATCTTCCTGCTATCGGTCATATGTCTATAATTCATTATAATCCTAGCTGCTTTCTTAGGCATTAGGCGATGGAATAGCCTTTTCAACATATCTTTGTACGTGTGGACAAAAGAGACAAAAAAGGGCGTTTACGGGCATAAAAATGACGAAGAATGTGAGATCTACTCACATTCTTCGTCTGGTGTCGGGATCAATTCCCTCTGCCTATATTTGAAAGCGCCACCTAATGCACTCTTCCACAAAGCACTAAGCTCAAATGCTCCCCAGTTCAACCACATCCACCTGCCCGTTGCCATGGTGGTGGTCAATGGATTTGACCAACGCCCAGGCCGTATCCAGCGAAGTAAGGCAAGGCACGGATTTCTCCACTGCTTTACGACGGATCTGGAATCCATCACGCTTGGCTTCGCGCCCCTTAGTGGGTGTAATAATGACCAAGTCCAGTTCTCCCCCTTCCAGCATCGTCATCAGATTCGGTTCACCATTACCAATCTTTTTGATCGCTTCGGCTTTGATTTGGTTCTCGATTAAACTCTGGCAGGTTTTCTCTGTGGCATACAGGTTAAAGCCCATCTTCAAAAGCTTGGCCGCCAGAGGAACCAGCTCCTGCTTGTGGCCGTCCGCCACCGTGAGCAGGATGTTGCCTTTAGCCGGGATATTGATATAGCTTCCAAGAAAGCCCTTGTGCACCGCCTCAGAAAAGGTCTTTGCGATACCCAGCACTTCACCGGTGGATTTCATCTCCGGACCTAGCGAGGTATCTACATCATGCAGCTTCTCGAAGGAGAATACCGGTACCTTGACCGCAACAATATCTTTCTCTGGATAGAGGCCAGTGCCAAATCCTAAATCATCCAGTTTCTGCCCCAGACAGCACTTGGTAGCCAGTTCGACCATGGGTACACCTGTCACCTTCGACAGGTAAGGTACTGTTCTGGAGGAACGCGGATTGACTTCGATGACATAGATTTCGTCTCCATGTAGCACGAACTGTATATTGACAATTCCTATAATCTGCAGCTCCTTGGCGAGTCGTTCCGTATAGAGAACCATGGTTTCCAGATGCTTCTCGTCTATGGTCTGTGGCGGATAAACAGATATGGAGTCACCGGAGTGAACACCCGCTCGTTCCAAGTGTTGCATAATACCAGGAATCAGGATGTCCTTGCCATCACATATGGCATCCACTTCCAATTCCTTGCCCATCAGGTACTTGTCAATCAGGATGGGATGCTCCTGCACTTCTCTGGTGATGATGTCCATGAATTCCACCAGATCGGCATCATTGAAGGCGATCTCCATTCCTTTGCCGCCCAACACATAGGAGGGACGGACCAGGACCGGATAACCGATCCGACTCGCTACATTAATCGCTTCTTCCTTGGTGAACACGGTTGTGCCATCCGGTCGTGGGACCATGCAATTGCTGAGAACCACATCGAATTTCTCACGGTCCTCTGCGCGGTCCACACTCTTGTATGGCGTCCCCAGGATCTCAACACCGAGTTCCTCCAGTTTGCCTGCCAGATTGATTGCCGTCTGACCCCCAAACTGCACGATGGCTGCATCAGGCTTTTCGGCTTCAACCAGGTATTCCACATACTCCCCGGTCAACGGCTCAAAAAAGAGCTTATCCGAGGTATCAAAGTCGGTCGAGACCGTCTCCGGGTTGTTGTTGATGATGATGGTCTCATAGCCAGCCTCTTTTAGCGCCCAGACACTGTGTACCGAGCAGTAGTCGAACTCGATGCCCTGTCCGATCCGGATGGGGCCGGAACCTATGACCAACACCTTCTTATTATCACTTGCCATGAGTTCAGTACGTTCATCGAAGGTCGAGTAATAATACGGGGTCTGAGCTTCAAATTCAGCTGCACAGGTATCCACCATCTTGTACGCCGGATGTATACCGAACGCTTTCCGTATCTGTTTCACCTTGTCTGGCGCAAATCCCATGCAGCGCCCGATAGCCGAGTCGGCAAAACCCATCTTCTTTGCCATAAGCAGCAATTCAGAAGATGGCTCCTTCTTGTCACTCACGGCCAGTTTCTTTTCCATCTGGACGATATTCCCCAGACGGTTCAGGAACCAACGGTCAATCTTGGTATTGGAGAAAATCTTCTCCACACTCATACCTCGACGCAGGGCTTCGGCCAGGGTGAAGATCCGCTCATCATCCTTCTGCTTGATCTTCTCCTCTATCTCCTGCATTGTCAGCTCTGACAGATATCCCGGCTGCAGACTGTCCAAACCCAGCTCCAAGGACTGTACCGCTTTCAATAAAGCCGCCTCGAAAGTATTGCTGATGGCCATAACCTCACCAGTCGCCTTCATCTGGGTCCCTAGTTTTCTTGAAGCCTTCACGAACTTGTCAAATGGCCATTTTGGTATCTTCACAACCACATAGTCCAGTGTCGGCTCGAAGCAGGCATAGGTCTTCTGGGTGACCTCGTTCTTGATCTCATCCAGTCCATAACCGATGGCGATCTTGGTCGCCACCTTGGCGATGGGATACCCAGTGGCCTTGGAAGCCAGAGCCGAGGAACGGGATACCCGCGGATTGACCTCGATGACCGCATATTCGAAGCTATCCGGATGCAGGGCGTACTGCACGTTGCAGCCCCCCTCGATTCCCAGCTCGGAGATAATCTTAAGAGCCGAGGTACGAAGCATCTGATATTCCTTGTCAGATAAGGTCTGGGACGGAGCCACTACGATGGAGTCGCCTGTATGGATGCCCACCGGATCGATGTTTTCCATATTACAGACGGTGATGGTGTTGCCTTTGGCGTCCCGCATCACCTCGTATTCTATTTCCTTCCAGCCCTCAATGTTCTTCTCCACCAAGATCTCACCCACTCTGGAAAGACGCAGTCCGTTTCCTGCGATTTCCACAAATTCCTCCATGGTATAGGCAATGCCGCCTCCGGTTCCGCCCATGGTGTAGGCCGGTCGGATGATGGCTGGCAGTTCAATCTCATCAACGAATGTCACCGCATCCTCCAGATTGTCCACCACTTTGGAGTGGATGACCGGTTCCTCGATTCTCTGCATCAGGTCCTTGAATTCCTGACGATCCTCTGCCATCTTGATGGAGCTGATCTTGGTCCCCAGAAGATTGATGCCCTTCTCCGCAAGAATCCCGTCTTCCGCCAGCTCCATGGCCAGGTTCAGTCCAGTCTGCCCACCCAAGGTGGGTAGGATGCTGTCCGGTTCTTCCTTTTCTATAATCTTTTTGAGAATTTCCTTAGTCAGCGGTTCGATATAAACCTTGTCCGCAATGTTCTTGTCCGTCATGATAGTGGCCGGGTTGGAGTTTACCAGTACCACTGTGAGGCCGTCCTGTTTCAGAGCCTGACAGGCTTGGGTTCCCGCATAGTCGAACTCGGCAGCTTGGCCGATGATTATTGGCCCTGAACCGATAACCAGCACTTTCTTTATTCCTTTATTAAGAGGCATCTTTGGCTCCCCCTTCCTTGATCAGATCCATGAAACTATCGAACAGATAATCTGCGTCGCTCGGCCCCGGAGAAGCCTCCGGATGGAACTGCACAGTAAACACGTTCTTATCCTTATACTCCAGTCCCTCACAAGTTCCGTCATTGATGTTGACATGACTCACAGTGGCGATATCCGCATCCACCGACTCACCCACCACCGCGTATCCGTGGTTCTGGCTGGTGATGTAAGTGCGGTCATGCTTCAGATCCTTGACCGGATGGTTGCAACCCCGGTGACCGTATTTCAGTTTGGCCGTATCGAACCCGTTGGCCAGGGCCAACAGCTGGTGTCCCAGGCAGATGCCGAAGATGGGGACATCGCTATCGAATAGCTCCTTCACATTCCCGATGATCTCGGTACAGTCCTTGGGATCTCCAGGGCCATTGGAGAGCATGATGCCGTCGAAGTTACCCTGCAGAATTTCTTTCGCTGCTGTCCGGGCCGGATAAATGTGCACCTCCACATCCCGCTTCATCAGGGAGCGTACGATGTTCTTCTTGTATCCCGTGTCCAGGAGAGCAATCTTGTATGAACCTTCTCCCTCGACTTCAACATCTTCGACTGTCACCTCGTCAACCGAATTTATAATCGCGTACTTCTGTATGGCCTGCTTCACCAGATCGTATTCTGGCTTCACGCCGATACAGAGCATCCCGTTCATAGTTCCCTTATCTCGTATCGTCTTGGTCAGGGCTCTGGTATCGATACCCTCCACCGCAACAATCTTATTTTCAATCAGGTAATCCTTGATTCTCTTCTGGCAGCGGAAGTTCGAAGGATTCTCTGAATACTCCCTTACAATGAATCCCTTGACCTGGGGCTTATCCGATTCTCCGTCCTCTGCATTGATTCCATAGTTCCCGATGAGGGGATAGGTCATGGTCACGATCTGTCCTCTGTACGAAGGATCCGTCAGGACCTCCTGATAACCGGTCATGCCCGTATTGAATACAATCTCCCCAACGCAGCTTTCTTCATAGCCGAAGCTCACGCCTGTGAACATACTGCCGTCTTCCAACATCACGTATGCTTTCATATCTCCACCTTTCTAGCACTTTTCATAATTATACAATCGAATGCATATTTATACAATGTATTTTTATAAATATGTGCATTTTTCCTTTAAGATTAGACTGTATAACCTACTTCTGAGTTCAACTTATGTATTTTATGCATATCTTTTCAGTTTACTTAAAATAGTTAAATAACACTTCACATCTTGACTATCCGAGAGGGCTATGCAACTTCTTCGCTCATTAGCTTACGGAACAAGAGCGTTAGGAAACCTTCTACCGCAAACTAGACGATGTTGTCATCCCCAACAACCAGAAGATCTTAGATTTCTTTCGAAAGAAGAAGCTGGAGGTCATCTTCTCCATGATCACCTGTCTGACAAAGAACGGTAGGGATCGCTCACTGGTCCAAAAGGAAACCGGCTTCAACAATCTGCTGCTTCCCATAGGGGATAAGCAGGGCGAGATCATCGACGAACTTACTCCCCAGGAAGACGAAATCGTAATCATGAAAACCACAAATAGCGCTATCACCGGTACCAACCTGCGACTCATACTTCACAACATGGATATCGATACCTTGGTTGTTACCGGACTGTATACCGATCAGTGTGTATCCTGCAGTGTACGCAGCCTGGCTGACGAAAGTTTCCGTGTCTTCCTCAGCGAGGATGCCTGCATGGCGGCCACCCAGGATATTCAGGACCACGAATTAGAGATCCTGAATAACATCTACTGTCATGTCATCGACAGCGAGGAACTGTTCACGGTTATGGTGTAGACGAACTTTTCTCTAAATAATTGATGCATAACATATCATATTTGCCATCTGCTTAGGACAGAATTGCAGTTCGTTCTCACTGAACATACAATATAAGTGAGAGGGGGCGCAGGATATGACGTACCGTGTTCACAGGTTGGATATTAACCTGGATAAGGAACAAGAAAAGCTTGAACCATTCCTAAACAGTTTAGCTGGTGAGGTCATCTCAATAATCCCACATATAAGGCCGGCTATGCATCCCATGGGTGCCACGGCCAAAATCGACTATTTGCTCATCGTAGAGAAACAAAAAACACCTTAAGAAAATATTCCTACCTAATATGACAACAGACTGCTAACATGACAGTCTGTTGTCTTTCTTCCGTACAATAGAGAAGCTTCCGCCTAAGGCGGAAGCTTCTCTATGCATAAGTTATTGATCCAGTAGACGTTCGTATTATTCTACTGTATAATCCCAAAGGTCAAAAACATCTTTTCTCATATCGCTCTTTTCTTCATCTGTAGCACCCCAGTTAAACTCATAGATGACACCTTCCCACTCTCCATACATAGGATTGGGCATTACGATGAACTTGCTACCGAAGTCATCCATATAATCATCAGTCAACGTAAAGCGCTCTTCCACGGTAAGACCCGCGAAATCATGGAGGAAGTCATTCAGATTGTCACCCATATAAAGGATTACATGGTTGCCGTCTTCTGCCATGGCTCTTCTTTCAGTCTTGTCTGAAGAACCGGTACGCAGCAGCAGATGCTCTTCATCTACATATGGCAGACCCAAATCATTAAGGTTCATTTCAGTTCCGGTATAACCTGAGTTGTCATCCAGCACCTTACGGTTGGATATATAGAACACCTCAACATCGTTATCTTCACAGAACATCAGGAAATCCACAGCTCCGGGAAGTGCCGGTGCGATGCCAGCCTGAATCCAAGGGTTCCAGGTTGATGAGGAATAACCAAAGTCCTTGCCAATCAGCCAGGCTTCATACGGGCTATTGTCCAAGATGGTCTCATCCAAGTCAACAGCGATGGCTCTAGGCATATCAACGTCGTCATCTTCAAGGTCTTTTTCAACCATCATTTTAGCTAAATTGAAGGTTTGGTAGGATAGCGCTCTAAATTCAGCGGAAGCCTGGTACCAAGCCGTGGCCATAACCAGTTGTTCATTCAGATCAACCGTGGAATAGACATCCTCTGGCTCATCTACATCAACATCTTCCTCCGCTCCATCAACGACCAATACATCCCCTACATAAATGAGATTGGGATTGGCAATATTGTTAGCCTCAGCCAATTCCTGATAGGTCGTGTCGTACATCTCTGCAATCTTCGATAAGGTATCACCACTCTTAACGGTATAGGTAGCAGCATAAGCCGCTGTAGCACAAGTCAGCACCATAATCAGCGCTAGAACCAGCGATAAACCTTTTCTCTTATTATTCATTTCACTCTCCTCACTCATGTCATATGCACCATAACCTTGCGCAAAGACATTTTCACAGCACAGCAAAGAATCACTGAAGGATAGGCTCCTTCGCTTTTTTATCGCATACGCTAGTAAAACAGAGTTGATCCAGGATGTCGATCAAGACGTTACCCGCTCGTCCCTCCTCTCAATATGTGGATTTTCGCAGGGAAACAGGCCGCAACCTCACAGGAAGAAAGAAGTCGCCACTATTTCTCAAAAATCCCTTATGATAAAAATATTCTCCATAAATCCAGATATTCCTACTATTTTTTTTGCATTTTAATAGTTTTCTCCATATAAATAAGCCCCATCCGATAGGATGGGGCTCTGTGAACTATATTACAGGTCGTATCCGCTGATATCGATAGTGATCTCTCCAGATTTGATTCCTTTGATGATTTCTTCAATCTCAGCTTTCGCCTCGGGGAACTGCTCGTCGAAACCGTGCCAGTCAGCCAGGAAAATAGCATCCTCAGCTGCGCCCAGTTCGTACATGCCAGGCTCATAATTTCCGCTTGCAATCATATCCACCATATAGGTGTATAATACCGGAGAGTCTTTGATGACACTCTGAACAACGGTTTGAGGGGAACGCTCATTCTGGTCCACGTTGGCACCAATTGACCATGCGCCTCTTTCGGTACACGCCTCGATGGCACCCATACCTGCTTGGTCGGCCAAAGCAAAGATAACGTCTACATCTTGATCCAACATAGCGAAAGCCGTTTCTTTCAGGCCTGCTACATCATCCATACTACCAGTCATAACCGCTCTAACATCGATGTCAGGATTCACATACTCAGCACCAGCTATGAAGCCTTGGATCGGCATACGGATGGGCGGGATATCCAGTCCACCGATACCACCTACGATATCAGTTTCAGTGATCAGGGCTGCTAAAGCACCGGCGAGGAAGCCTTGCTGAGGTGCGGAGAAGGTAACTGAACTCAAGTTGGAACCGTTCGTGATTGTACTTGAGAAGATAATAAAGGTCGTGTCAGGGAATTCAGTAGCTACACGCTCAGCAGGATCGCCAAATTCAAATCCATGACCGAAGACCACGTCAAAACCTTGGAGTGCGTAATTTCTGAAAACCTCTTCCATGTCGGAGCTGGAAACGTTCTCTACATAGCTGATTTCAGCACCGAACTGCTCTTCAATTGCAAGAAGTCCGTTGTATGCAGTAGCATTCCAACCCATGTCATTGATGGGACCGGGCATCATGGCAGCAACCTTAAGAGGTTTAGCTTCTTCAGCAGGCTCTTCTGCTGGAGTCTCTACAGGTTCCTCAGCAGGCTCAACCGAGGCTTCACCATTCGTAGCACAACCTGCTACCAAAGATACAACAAGCAAAAGGGCAAGCAATACAGAAAGTTTCTTATTCATAAAATTCTCCTTTCGTTCTCTCGCTTAGCGAGGATCTCACAATGCTGTAGCTTTTAATGTCAAACAGCAAGGACTCAATCCACCCGTCGGAACGGGAAGAACACTGTAGCTTTTTTTACGTCAAACAGTAAGGACGAATTTTTAAATAACCGACCAACTTAAACGTTTAACCTAATCGGCAAAAAAAAACTTTTCTCTTGCATTCCTGAACCAATCCCTCCTTCGATAGAATTTGTGTCCGTGCACAATGCACAGTTTCTCTTTATCGCTATATGTATTCTAGGGTAGAAAGCATAATCCTTCTTTTTTCCTAGTTTTTTATGTTTTTTTCCCTATTTTCTATGCTATCAATTACATATAATTCCTCCAAAGGCTAAAATATGCTTACTATCCTCTACTGTGCCACTCCACCTAAATTCAAACTATGTGTATTGCTTTTTCGACTAAGTCCAATAAGTAAGCCCCATCCGAAAGGATGGGGCTTGTAAACTATCTTATAAGTCGTATCCGCTGATGTCGCATTTAACTGATCCATAGTCGGACCCGTTGCTGGCATCGCTGGAGATGATAACAAAATTGGAATCATGTAACTCCGCGACTACACGTTCAGCAGACAATTGAATGTTACTAGTTCAAATAGTCCGCTGGTACAATTTCTCCGGACTTAATCATTTCATAGATTCCATTGATTTCTGCAAGATCTTCCTCGGAAACCTCATCCAGCAGATCTGGATTCATTTCCATAGAGACCACGTTCTCTTTGACACCCATGATGTAGTTCTGTGATTCAATGGAACCGTCCACTACCTTTTGGGCCATCTCGATGAACGCTTGGTTCATATCTGTAACACCGCACATCAAGACCTTGTCTCCTAGGTCAAACTGAACTCCGATAGATCCTATGGAATACACACCTGCAGCATCAGCCGCTTCGATGACACCCAGACCTGCGTGGTCAGCATCGTGCATCACAACGTCAGCGCCCGCATCGATCATGGCCGTAGCCTGTTCCTTAGCGGAAGCGGCATCGTCGAACGAACCGGTCATAACGTTGATTACTTCTACATCCGGTCTTGCATATAAGGCACCAGCTTCGTAGCCTTGCAGGTCAGCCGTGATGGGAGGTATTTCCATTCCGCCCACGCCGCCGATTACGCCGGTCTCACTGACGATAGCTGCCACGACACCTTGCAGGAATCCCTGTTGCTGATTATCCGTAAGCAAGGAAATCACATTGGGTTCTTGAGAAATATCTGTGCTGGTCACCATAAAGATGGCATCGGTATAGTCGGGAGCAACACGTAAAGCCGCATCGCCGAATTCGAAACCATGGCCGATGATCAGGTCAAAGTCGGACATAGCATAATTTCTGAAAACCTCTTCCATGTCGGATTGGGGTACAGATTCAGTATAGCTGACTTCCGCTCCGAACTCTTTCTCAATCGCCATTAGACCGTTGTACGCAGTAGTATTCCAACCGCCGTCGTTGGTTGTACCTGGCAGAAGAAGAGCCACTTTAAAGGTATCTTCCGAAACCTCACCAGATTCAGCATCATTCGAACATCCCACAAAAGAAATCATCATGCATAGTGCAAGACCAAGTATTAGTATTTTTTTCATATTATCCACCTCTTATTAGTATTGGCTGTGGCTTTTTACGTCAAACAGCAAGGACTAATCGCTGTGGCTTTTTACGTCAAACAGCAAGGACTAAACATTGAAATATCCCGATTAACTTAAACGATTAACCTAACCGGCAAAAAAAAACTTCCCTTTTCTACGGTACAAATCCCTCCTTCTATAGATTTTGTGTCCGTGCATTTTGCACAGTTTCTCTATATCTCTAGTCCTATTCTAGGGCAGAAAGCATGTTCCTTCTTTTTTCTGAAAGTTTTTTAAAATTCTTTTTCTTTTCCATATACTTCTGTCATTATTTCATGATTTTGTCTGTTTTGTTTATCTACGCATAGAGTGAAAAGGCCGCCCTAAGGCGGCCTCAGTCCTAATATTTCTTACGTTTGATATAGTGAGTATGCAACAATTCATGAGATTTATGCCCCAGGGGTTTTTCGAGGAATTCCTCATAGATCTTAGTAATGAAGGGATTCTCATGGGATTTCCTCAATGTCTTACTCTCATCCTCGGTGTAGATACCCTTCATGCGCTTGATTCTGGTTTCCTCGCTAGTCATCCTAGGTTGTCCTCCGCCACTAATGCAGCCACCCGGGCAGCCCATGATCTCAATAAACGTATATGGGCTCTTACCCTCTTTGATTTCAGCTAGTAGGGTCGCGGCACCTGCCAAACCGCTAGTCGAGGCAATACCCACTTCAGCACCATCCAAGAATGAGAATGCTTCCGTTGGATTCTCGATGGTCACTGTGGCGGACTTGATCCTGTCCAGTCCCATCATGGGACCGACATGCAATCCTTCAAAGGGAAGTTCACGACCGGTTACGATTTCATAGACTGTTCTCAAGGCCGCTTCCATCACGCCGCCGGTAACGCCGAAAATATCGGCAGCTCCCGTGGAGATCCCCAGTGGATTCTCGAAATCCCTATCCTGTAAATTCAAGAAGTCGATCCCTGCATCTTTGATCATCTTGGCCAGTTCCCTGGTCGTTAATACAGCGTCAACGTTCTTGCGGCCGTCGTTTCTAAGTTCTTCTCGATTCGCCTCGAACTTCTTGGCCGTGCAGGGCATAATCGATACGACAAACATCTTATCTGGATCAATACCGCTTATCTCGGCAAAATGACTCTTGATCAGAGCCCCGAGCATCATATGCGGTGACTTGCAGGTTGATATGTGCTCGAGTTGATCGGGAAAATAGTGCTCCGCATACTTGATCCAGCCAGGACTACAGCTGGTGATCATGGGCAATGCTACCTTTTCCGTCAGTGGTTCTATGCCAGTTTTTTTGACTTGTTCCTCGGTAATCACCCCATCCAGATACAGATTAGTGATCAGACGCTGCAACAGTTCCGTCCCTTCCTCGATGATGGTCAGGTCAGCTGCAAAGTTGGTATCGAACACATGGTCAAAACCCAGATCCCACAACGAGGCCGCCATTTTACCAGTGACATTACTCCCCGGCTCCAAACCGAATTCCTCTCCGAGAGCCACACGAACAGCCGGAGCTGTCTGCACGATCACAGTGCGTTCCGGATCTTGGAGTGCTTCCCAGACCATCTCAGTAGCGTCTTTTTCCTTCAGCGCCCCTACTGGACAAACATTGACACATTGACCGCAATTGGTACAACTTGTTTCTCCCAGCGGGAGTTCCAAACCGGTACTGATGGTCGAGGCAAAACCCCGGTGTATCATGTCTAGAATTCTGACACCTTGAATCTCATTACATGTTGTAACACAACGCCTGCACAAAATACATTTGTCGTGATCCCGGACTACAGCGAGAGAGCTGTCGTCCACTATTATCTTGGATCTCTCCCCAGAAAAGCGAGTTTCCCCAACTTGGAGGATTTCACCCAATGTCTGCAGTTCACAAGCCTGATTGCGTTCACAAATCAAGCAGTCCGTAGGATGGTCGGAAAGAATCAGCTCATATATTACTCGTCTTGCCTTACGTACCCGTTGGCTATTGGTGTGGACCACCATGCCTTCCTTCACATTGGTTACACAGGAGGCTTGAAGGTTTGGCATTCCCTTCACCTCGACTACACATATCCTGCAGGAACCGATCTTTTGCACATCCTCCAAATAACACAGGTTGGGAATCAATATGCTGTTTGCCTTGGCTGCTTCTAAGATGCTGGTACCCTCAGGCACTTCAATCGCCTTATTATTAATGGTTAGCCGTATCATATCCTCACCCCCTATAATTCCTTGTCACTTGGCTTGGCCCCAGACTCCACATTCTCGCATGGTCCTCCAGAGAGATCCGGGCATATGCCTGCCCGACAGCAGTGATCATGAATGTGTTCCTCATATTCATCACGGAAGAGCTCTATGGTGCTGAGAACTGGATTTGGCGCCGTCTGGCCCAGACCGCAGAATGCACTGTCTTTGATGACGTTGCCGAGTTCCACCAGCAGCTCTATATCACCCTCCTTGCCCTGTCCCTTGGCAATACGTTCTAGGATCTCCAGCATGCGTCTGGTACCGACGCGGCACGGTATGCACTTGCCACAGGATTCTTCTTGGGCGATTTCCATGAAATACCTGGCTACGTCGACCATACAGGTCTCTTCATCCATGCAGATGAGCTCCCCGGAGCCGATGGTAGCGCAGATGACCATACAGGTCTCTTCATCCATGCAGATGAGCTCCCCAGAGCCGGTGGTAGCACCTAATTCCGGAAGTGATTCAAAGTCCATGGGTACATCCAAATGCTCTTCTGTGACACAGCCTCCGCAAGGACCTCCTGGCAGGGCCGCCTTGAATTTCTTGCCCTCGGGGATTCCGCCTCCCATATCGAAGAGGATTTCCCTCAAAGATGTGCCCATCGGAACCTCCACCAAACCTGAATTATTGATGTTCCCAGCCAGGGCGAAAACCTTGGTGCCAGTGCTCTCTTCTGTTCCGAATGCCGAATACCAAGCAGCACCTTTCAGAATGATGACTGCGACATTACCTATGGTTTCCACATTATTGATAACTGTTGGTTTGTTGAACAATCCCGCATCGGAGGGATAGGGCGGTTTCAGTTTGGGCTCTCCGCGCTCGCCTTCAACCGAGGCAATCAATGCAGTTTCTTCACCACAGATAAATGCCCCAGCGCCGATACGAATTTCAATGTCAAAGCTGAAATCGGTGCCGAAGATACTTTCTCCCAGCAGATTTATCTCCCGAGCCCTCCGGATGGCCTCCTCTGTTCTTTCGATAGCTTTGGAATATTCAGCCTTCACATAAACCACACCCCGGTTCGCACCGATGGCATATCCCCCTATAGCCATGCCTTCGATGATCCCATGGGGATCGCCTTCCAACAGACTTCTGTCCATGAAGGCTCCGGGATCCCCTTCATTGGCGTTACATATTACATATTTATCATCACTCTCGTTCTTGCTGGCCAGTTTCCATTTCAGCCCGGTCGGAAAACCACCGCCACCCCTGCCCCTCAGTTTGGCATCCGAGATTTCTTGGATAACCTGATTCCGGCTCATCTGGGTCAGCGCCTTATGCAGAGCCAGGTAACCATCGTTGGCGATATACTCCTCCACGGATCGGAAGTCTATCCGGCCACAATTCTGCAAAACAATTTTTTCCTGTCCTTTGAAAAATGGCACATCTTTCAAGTAGGGTATATATTCCCCAGTATTGAGATTGAAAAAGGTCTTTTCCCTGCAAATCGTTTTTTCCAGAAAATGGATCCGAACCAGCTCATCCATATCTTTCGGTTGTAATCCACAATAGAATACGTCTTCCGGCTCGATAATCAAAGTGGGTCCCGTGCTGCAAGCGCCCATACATCCGGTTACTACCACATCCACAGCGGATTGCAGTTCGTACTTTTCCAATGCCGATTCAAGAGCATCCTTTACCCCCTGGCAATTGGAAGACATGCAGCTGGCACCGGAACAAACCAATGCACGCCAGGGAAATTTTTTCCCGTACTGTATGAATTCCGCCTGTATCGTCTCTAAATCTTTTTTACTTCTAACCGATTCAATTCCCGTTTGGTACATGTCCTCACCCCTATTCGAATTCATCCAGAATCTGCTCGATTCCAGACACATTGAGACGCTTGAATACCTGCTCATCGATGATTAGCGACGGTCCCATACCACAGGCGCCGATGCAACGTCTGATTTCCAATGAAAATCGCTGGTCCTCAGTGGTTTCACCCACATCGATCCCCAGGATTTCCTTCAAGTGGTCCAATATGGGTTGTCCACCTCGAATAAAACAAGCCGTACCCAAACAGACACTGATGATATGGCGTCCCCTAGGCGCGGTAGAGAAAAATGAATAGAACGTCAGTACACCCGTAATTTTTGCAAGTGGCAGATCCATTTTCTGGGCGATGACCCTTTGCACATCTGCTCCTACGAAACCAAAAATTGACTGAGCGTAGTGCAATACTTGTATGAGATTACTAGGTTTCCTCTCATATTCCTCAATGACTTGAGTCAGAAGGGCAAACTTATCCTGCTCATCCATTGTGTCAACACGACATGTTGCAATACTCATTTCAACACCTCTCTTCACTTTTTCTTTCTATAAACTTGGTGGTATAGTTCTTAACCATAACAGACTAGGTCGATTTGATTGAATAGGATGTATAGCATCGAGAGATTTCTGTTGATTCAAGGTGAATCGCATTTTGATTGACATTGCGTCATTAGTTCAGAAAACTAAGGCTATTTTGTAGATCTTTTGAAGTGGTTTGGGTTAGATGTGGAATTACTTGTGAAAGTAATTGCTATATAAGAAGTATATCATAAACTACACCGCAAGTGAATTGGAGACGAAAACAAGCTACAAGTATCTTACTATTTATTATAATGCACAAATAATTCGATTGAGAAGTTTTTGTCCTATAAAACATCAATATAGAACAATCCTTTTATTCTCTTCATATGCCCAAACAGACCAGCTACAGACATCTTCATCTCATCTATGCCACAACGTATAAAGCCCCCTTCCATAAGGAAGGGGGCAGGTCTTGCTGCTACTCGGAAGGACTATGCAACCTTCGGTAGACGGTAGAGCCGTGGGCAACAGCAAACAAGATTTAATATAATATACTTCTACATTTTATGTGATATTCCTGCTATTTCGTCAATTTTGCAAGCTAATTCTGTCAGCAATGTTACATAAAACACACCCTAATTGTTAGTTGGCTGCTTTGCTTGGAGATGATCCTGCCTTCAACTGCAGGCTTTATAGCCAGCCCTGCTCATCATCAATTTCCTGGATGAAGATCCGGCCTTGATCCTTGTCTTCTTTGGCTTCGTGGTATTTGAATACCATGCTGCTTCCATCCAGTATTCCCAGCGCCTCAATCTTTCCGGTTATATGGGACATGCAGTAGCGGAATCGCTTCTCATGTCCGCTCAGTCGATGTTTGGCAGCTTCCACAATCCGGATACCTTCAGCCAATGGAACCTGGAAATGGCCATGTGCTCCTTTTACCGGTCTGCATTGGAACAGATAGTATGGAATGATTTTCTCCCGGGTTAGACTGCGCATCAGTTCGATCAGGATCTCCGTATCATCATTAACGCCACGCAGCAGAACAGCCTGGTTGCTGACGATGATACCCATATCCTTGATAAGCTTCAGAGTCTTGCGGGTCTTCTCACTCAATTCTCGCGGATGATTGATATGGGTCACTAGATACAGTGTCTTCATTTGGGAGTACTTGCTCAGCACCGCCAACAGTTCCTTGTTTTCTGATATGTGCTCCGGATCTACTACCGGGACTCTTGAACCGATGCGGATGAAATCAAGATGCTCGATGGTAACCAAGCGGCCCAGCAACTCTGACAAAATTTCCGGATTGATGGTAAGCGGGTCTCCTCCGCTGATCAGCACGTTATTTACTTCTTTGTGGGCCAGGACATACTGATAGGCATCTTCGAATCCCTGAATCATCTGTTTTTCCGTCAAACCAACCATGCGTTTACGAAAACAGTAGCGACAATACATCAGGCAGGTATTAGTCGATAAAAAAAGCACAGTAGGTGAATACTTGTGCTGAACACCAGTTAATTTGGTATTGCAAGCCTCTCCACTAGTATCTTCCAGTCCACCAGAAGACAATTCCTTAATGTCAGGTAGGCACATTTTTCTGATAGGATCATCTGGATCATTCTTATCGATCAGCGACAA
The DNA here is from genome assembly GCA_030625965.1 of Clostridia bacterium. Classification (GTDB taxonomy): domain Bacteria; phylum Bacillota; class TC1; order TC1; family UBA5767; genus UBA5767. The sequence continues at coordinate 21,779 of DAOUPV010000009.1, read as the reverse complement.
ATAATAGTCCGGAATGGACATAGGATACTGATCGATAACCTTGCTTATTTCCTCTTGTTCTATCCCCGTCAAACCAAGCGCTTCCGCTGCAGCCTCCGGGGTCGTCATGTTCTTGTACGTCATATATCTATCTCCCTCTATAAAACTTTTCCATATTAATTATAACATAATGGTACACCAACTGAAATTCAGCAGATTATCAGGTGATAAGACCATTAATATTTCTTCAAAATAATGTGATTCTTCGAGACGCTCCTAGGCTATCACCATATTATTACTGACCTGCATTGGCGGATTTCACGCTAGGCACATCAGAGTCTTTGGGATAGATCCAGTGCTCCATTACTAGAGCAACCAGCACTCCTATGAAGATACCATTTTCCAAAGTGCTACCCAGTAAGGGCACCTCTGCAAAAGCCCCTGCCGGAATGAACATAAAACCACACCCTACGGTCAGGGATACACCCGCTACCATCAGGCTTTTCTCAGTCATACCATTATGGAAGCAGCTCTTGAAACCCATTGCCGCCATACGCACGAATACACTTAGCCCCACCGCATAGGCGACCGCATTGGGTATGGATGCAAAAAAAGCACCGATCGGCGCGACGAGTCCCATGATTACCATAAAGATACCTCCGACAAACAAGGCATGTCTCGATCCGACACCTGTTGCCTTTATGAATCCACCCGCCATAGCAGCCGGAACCAACGGAATCGTGGCCAACAATGCAGACAGCAAGTGAATCAGACCGCCAACCGCACCGTAACGACGGATCTCATGCTTACCCATTTCCACACCAAGTACCGATGCGGCACCATTGATTGAGGCAATAGAGTTGGAATAATAGATCATGACTACAAACAAAGCGTAAGGCACCAGTTCAAGATTCACGATCGGTGGCCCGAAGGCTCCCAACGCAGGTAGGGAAATGACGCTATTCACTTGGAGTCGTGTGATGGGGAAGCCCAGTAACCGGTAGGCCAGGCTCCCGAAAACCAGACCGAGCAAGGCTACGTAGCTTCTCATTTTACCGCCCCTCAGACTAAAGGTCAATGCCAACAGGAAAAGAGAGAATGAAAAGAGACTTAGCGCCGGATCGATTCTACCGTCTTGTATGCCCAACATGCCGAGAACCACATTCTTGCTGATCTGAATCGTAATGAGTATCAGGGTAATCCCCAATATGCTCGGAGTGAACAGCCGCTGCATATGGTCCACTGATTTGGTCCAGGCCAACAGCAGAATGATCAGTCCAGACAGTAATGTTACGAAGGTGATCTGCCCCAAAACGGACTCCATGGAACCACCCCTGGCCAGCACGGACTGGCCGATCAGAATGTAGATGCTGAACCAGAATGCTGCTATAGCCTCAAACACAGTTATGCGATGACCGTAGAGCAGCTGCAGGATTGTCGCCACACCCAATAGTAACAGTGTTCTCTGTATAAAGCCCTCGGTGGTGCTAGTATCGAAGCCGAAGTTCTTGGCCAATAATATGGGGAAAAACAGATTTACACTGACTATCATGACGCTCCACTGTAATCCATAGAGTAAGGATTCCCAAAATGGAGGTTTATCCTTCATTTTATATTTCATATTTCACTCACTTTCCGTCATGTCCCAACCATTTGGGTTATAACCTATCTACTTTTTTTATTGTAGCATAAGGAAACCCACCATTCCTACTGATTTCCTTCCCATTCCCCCTTAGTCGCCCCTCTATGCCCTCCAAACTGCTTCATTGAAGTCAGATAAAAAAAATTGGAGACCTGGCCTTTGCCAGATCTCCAAATATTCTAAACTCATACATATTCTCTAATCCATCGATGTAACCGGTAGAATCCAGTGTTCTATAATTAGGGCCGTTAGCACCCCGATAAAGATACCGTTTTCCAAGGTGCTGCCCAACAGAGGCACATCAGCAAAGGCTCCGGCCGGAATAAACATGAAACCGCATCCCACAGTAAGCGAAACTCCTGCAACCAACAGACTTCTCTCTTTCATGCCTGCCTGGAAGCAGCTCTTGAATCCCATGGCAGCCATGCGCACGAATACGCTGAGTCCAACAGCATAGGCAACCACATAAGGTATCGTGGCAAAAAAGGCACCAATCGGAGCTATGAGCCCCATCACTACCAAAAAGACTCCCCCTACAAATAAGGCATGTCTGGACCCGACGCCAGTCGCTTTTATGAATCCAATTGATGTTGCTGCCGGGACTAAAGGAATTGTGCCAGACAAACCGGCCAAAAGGTGCAGTATGCCTCCGACGATCCCATAGCGCCGGATATCATGCTTACCCACGGTCACCCCCAATAGTGAAGCGGCACCACTTACCGATGCAATGGAGTTGGAGTAGTATATCAAAGCTACGAATAAGGCATAGGGAATCAGTTCTAGGTTCACAATCGGCGGACCGAATGCCCCCAATGTGGGGAGAGAAAAGATGCGGTGAACCTGTAGCAGGGGAAATCCCAGCATCCGGTATAGGATACTTCCCAACACCAAACCCAGCAAAGCGACATAACTTTTCAACTTGCCACCTCGCAGACTGAATACCAATGTCACGAAAAACAAGGAAAACGAAAACAGACTAAGGGCTGGGTCGATTCTTCCATTCTGTATACCCAACATCCCCAGCACAACGCTCTTTGAAATCTGAATGGTAATGAGGACCAAAGTGATCCCCAGGATGCTCGGAGCGAACAACCTCTTTAAGTGATCTACTGATCTGGTCACAGCCAAAAGGAAGATGATCAACCCTGTCAGAAGAATTACAAAGGTAATCTGACCCAGAACAATCTCCATGGTTCCACCTCGGGCCAACACAGATTGACCGATGAGCATGAATATGCCAAACCAATAAGCCGCTATGGCTTCAAACACGGTTATCCGGTGTCCATACAGCAGTTGCAGTACAGTAGCTATACCCAGCATCAAGAGCGTCCTCTGTATCAGGGCTTCTGTGGCAGTAGCATCGAAAGAAAAATTCTTGGCCAAGAGTATGGGGTAGAACAGATATACACTGATAATCATGACACTCCACTGGAGTCCGTATAGCAAGGATTCCCAAAATGGCGGTATATCCTTCATTTTATATTTCATATCTGCTCACATTCCGGCATTCCCCTGATTCAGACCCTTACCTATCCATCCCCAACTATTGTAGCATCTATAGCAGATAGGCGGAAGACGCACACCTCTGCGCTTTGACAAGCGTAGTTTGAAGTAATATATTATATTTATATCTTCAGAGGAGTCCTTATGAAACAACGAATTGTAAAATCCATCATATATATGCTTATTGTACAGCTGTTCATCCCTTCTGCCGCACTGGCCATCGATGACGAATGGACACTCTACAACACCATCACCTACCAAAGTGCCAAGTATGAACCTATGGATGGTGCTTATCTTGGTGCCTATGTCCTTCAAGAAGTGAGCATCAACAACGACATGACCCTGTTCAACCAGATGGTCGGCAAAAAGCACGTTACCTATTTCAAGTATCTGGGATACGGCAAGCCATTCCCTACGGAATGGGTCAATGAAGTAAAAGAGCTTGGCGGCATTCCGCATATCGCCTGGGAACCAAACGATGGCTTGGACAGCGTGCAGGATGACGAGTACCTAAGACAGTTCGCAAAAGAGGCCGGCGCTGCAGCTTGCCCCCTGTTCATCCGCTTCGCCAGTGAAATGAACGGAACCTGGTGTGCCTATTCGGGAGATCCGGCTGAATACATCGAGAAATGGCGGTTGGTACATGACGCGATGGCGGAAGATGCTCCCGATGCCATGATGCTCTGGACCGTCTTCACCTTCCCAGAGTACCGGATCGAGAGGTATTACCCCGGTGACGAATATGTGGACTGGGTTGGTGTGAATCTTTACAATGTGATCTACCACAACGATGATCTCTATCAAGGGGCCATGGCTGAAGATCCCCTGAGATTGCTAGATTTCGTCTACGACACATACAGCGCCAGAAAACCTATCCATATCGCCGAGTACGGGGTTACCCATTATACGACCACTGATGACACTTACTATAACGCTTTCGCCATCGAGAAACTGAATCGCCTATATGGGAATCTTCTCGACCGCTACCCACGGGTCAAAGCAGTAACCTATTTTAATGTAAACAATGTGGATGCCTCCAACGAAGTCTGGGCTTACCGGCGCATTAACAATTACGCCCTCACAACGGAAGAAGCACTCATTAGTGCCTATGCCGGATTGATCCAGGACGAGCGCTATCTCAGCGATATCCAGCAGTCTGCAGGAAATCATCCGGAGCAACTCAGTTTCAACTACCGCTATTTCATCCATGAGTCAAGCCTCTACGTCGACCTAGACTTCTACACCAACAATCTGGGTTTAAAGCTCATGGCCAGACGCGACGGATCGGCCACATTGTCCGATGGTGACATATCCGTCACAGTACCGGTCATCAACCGCTATAAAAAACGTTCATTCTATGATCTATATTACAACGTGCACGGCATCCCACTTAGAATGGTCGCCGATCGATTCGGCTATCAGATTCTCATCGACTACCAGGAAAAAACTATCATACTACAATAACTGATTCACCAAGCCGCAGCTACCTGCGGCTATTCTTTTGCGATTTAACTTGCGATAACCACTATCCTCATATACAATGAGTTGTTGCACCGCAAAAGAAATGAAGAAAGTTGGAATATATGAAAATCAATGAACTAAACGTTTCTCAGGAAACGAAAAACGCACTGCTGGATATGGATTTTGTCGATCTCACTCCCATCCAGGCGCAGACCATCCCCCTCTTGTTAGAGGGTCAGGACGTCATCGGTCAGTCGCATACTGGAACCGGCAAGACAGCGGCCTTCGCCGTTCCCATATTGGAGAAGGTAGATCCCAGCAATAAAAAAACCCAAGCTCTTATACTGTGTCCGACCAGAGAGCTGGCGGTACAGGTTAGCACTGAAATCAAGCGTATCGCTAAATACAAAGAACATATCCGTGTAGTCGCCGTTTACGGTGGCGAACCGATTCACCGCCAGATCAACAGTCTGAAAAAAGGTGCGCAGATCATCGTAGGCACACCGGGACGGACCATCGATCACATTGAACGCAGACATACCATCAAGACCGAGTACATCAATACCCTAGTACTCGATGAAGCGGATGAAATGCTGAACATGGGATTTAGAGAAGAAATCGAACAAGTACTGGTGAGTCTGCCGGCAGAGCGTCAAACCGTACTTTTCTCAGCCACCATGCCGAAACCCATATTGGCCTTGACCAAGAAATACCAGAAGAATCCAGTATTCCTCAAAGTAGAATCCGATACCGTGACTGCGGATACCATCGAGCAGGAATACTGTGAAACCAGTGGTAAGCACAAGTTTGAAGCCCTGCTTAGACTTATCGCCACCAACAAGCCCAAACGCTGTATCGTGTTCTGCAATATGAAGAGTACTGTAGACAAAACCGGCGAGAAGCTGGTCTCTGAAGGCATCTTTTCGGAGAAAATCCACGGTGACCTGAAGCAGGAACAGCGGATGAACGTACTCAAGATGTTCAACGCCGGCAAAGTGAACATCCTTGTCGCCACCGACGTCGCAGCCAGAGGCCTTGACATCCGGGACGTAGATTTAATCATAAACTACGACATGCCGGAAAAGGGTGAGTACTACGTCCACCGTATCGGCCGAAGCGGACGGGCCGGCAAGAAGGGCCGTTCCATCACGTTGGTAACCAACCGGGAAAAGAGACAGCTCCAAGAGATCATGCGCTACACCAAGAAAGACGTAGCCCGCATCCTCATACCCACTAGGCAGGAAGTTCAGCAGTCCAAGATCGAACATCTGCTGGCAGAGCTTGAAGGAAACCTGTCTGAGCGCTCTCTAGAGACGTATCTACCTATGGTTCGCAAGCTGGAAAAGGAAATACCTTTGGAGCAGATTTGTGTCGCTCTTATGCAGAAGACTCTTTCCGTGGAATCGGATTATCAGCATGAGGACATCAATCTCGCATTCGATAACAAATCGAAGAAATCAGAAAGACCTGGTAAGAAACGTCCACTCAACAAGAATTCGACTAGGCTCTTCTTCAGTGTCGGCAAAAAAGACAAGGTTGGCGCCAAGGACCTCGTACATGTAATTGTGAAGGAAGCCCAGCTTTCTCCTAAAGCCATCGGCAGCATTGCAGTCATGAATAACTTCTCCTTCGTGGATGTTGATCGCAGCTGCGCCCAAACAGTCACCAAGAAACTGTACGGCAAAAAGGTCAAAGGCAAGAGACTCCACGTGGAAGAAGCCAACGAATAAACACATATAAAAACTGAGAATGCATACGAAACAGCCACTCTTCATTGAAGAACGGCTGTTTTTTTTGCTACCAATAGGTTCTACTGACACAAAAAAAGGACTTGCCGAGGCAAGTCCTTTAAGTTAATTACATGTTTTCGAGTACACCAGTCATATCGTTGAACTTGTTGATTAATGCATCAATCTTGTCAGCGTACGCAGGGATTTGGCCCCAGTACTCTTCAGGATTGTACCACTGAGCGTTCAGCTCTTCTACATCTTTGGCTTGCTGCTCGATCCAAGTGTAGTACTTCAGGTTGTGGATTCTCTTTCTGGTGAGGTAAGTAAGTTCTTCCATCTCATCAGTCTTAAGACCCAGTACGTTTGCTGCGTGGTCGATAGCTGCGTCTTGTACATCGTACTTGCCGCCTCTTTCTTCCTTCATCTCAGCCAATCTAGATCCGTACATTTCAGCGGAGTCAGTCAGAACGGTAGCGATAACATCGTTCTCGCCCAGCTCGTAGTATTTAGCCATCTTGATTGCCATAGCGATGTTGGCAGCACTGGAGATACCTACCCATGATAATTTAGCTACTAGGTCAGCATCTACGCCTTGTGACTTCAGGTACTCTTGACCAGCAGGCTCATTGAAGAGTCTCAGCATTGCCAATGAGTCTTCGTCATCGATAGCGACGATCATGTCAGTTGCTCTCAAGTTGTGGATCCAAGGTACGTGCTTGTCGCCGATACCTTCGATTCTGTGACCACCGAAACCGTTGTTCAGCAGAGTCGGGCACTGAGTAGCTTCACCGACTGCCAGCTTGGCGCCGGGGTATACAGTCTTCAGATACTCACCAGCGTGAGTAGTTCCTGCAGAACCGGAAGTGAAACATGAACCGAAGAACTTGTCGTTTTCGCCCATAGCGTCGTCGATCATGCATTTCAGGCCGTCACCAGTTACAGTGTAGTGCCACAAGCAGTTACCAAATTCAGCAAACTGGTTGAAGATCATTACGTTGTCTCTGGTCTCAATCAGTTCCCAAGTTTTGTCATAGATTTCTTTAACGTTAGACTCACAGCCAGGAGTAGCGATAACTTCGCCAGCTACGTCTTTCAACCAGTCAAAACGCTCTTGGCTCATCTCTTCCGGAAGGATAGCGATGGACTCGCAACCCAACAGGTTGGCGTCAAATGCGCCGCCACGGCAGTAGTTACCGGTAGAGGGCCATACAGCCTGATGATAGGTAGGATCAAATTGACCGGTTACCAGTCTGGGAACCAAACAACCTACGGAAGGGCCTACTTTGTGTGAGCCGGTTGGGAAGTATTTTCCTGCCATAGCAATAATCTTGGCGTCAACGCCAGTGATGGCTTTAGGAAGCTCGATGTAGTTAGGAACATCTACAAATCCGCCACCCTCAGGATTGGCTTCGTTCTTCCATGTAACACGGAACAAGTTCAAGGGATTCAGATCCCACAGACCAACTTCAGCCAATTTAGCTTTCACTTTATCAGGCAGCAAGTTGGGGTCTTTCATTTGAGCAAACGTAGGAATTACAATATTTCTTTCCTTCGCACGCTCAACGGTTTTCTTTAGTTGTTCGTCGTTGACTGTTAAATCAATTAACTCGTACATTTTTATTTCCTCCTGTGATTAAAATCAATTTATAACCTAAAGATACTATATATCTAGACGTACTAATTTTCAATAGCATTTAACAAAATAGTTAAATATTTAAGCAATTATTAATAATTAAGGGCGAATTCCAAGAATTCGCCCTTAATATCTTACATTAAGCTTTTTTATGCCTACGGTAGAGCAACGTCTTGCGCTCATGATAATAATATTCTCCGAGAGTCTGCATACCAGCCTTTTCCAACACTTTTCTGGAGGCCAAATTCCGCTTATCGACAAGTCCGAACACTCTCTGGTAACCCAGATCCTCCAACGCGTAGTCCGCCAATTTTTTAGCAAGCTCCGAAGCATATCCTTTGCCGCGATAGGGACGAAGCAGCCGGTAATTGATTTCAAGATCCGCATGCTCTTCATATAGGAAGGAAAAATATCCCGCCACGCCTATAAATTCTCCGGTCGCCAGCTCATAAGCTGCATATTGGCCATAGCCTTCCTGATAATCCGACATGCTATGAATGATGTAGTCTTTGACTTCGCCATCGTTCTTGACTCCGCTGGCGGAAAAAAACATGATCTCTTCATCCTGCAATACCGATTTCACTTGGTCTATGTGTTGCATCGTCAGTTTCTGCAGCCCCAACCTTTCGGTCTTTAAAAAGAATTCCATGAAAAAACGCCTCCATACCCGACAATTATAGCATAGCTTGGCGTTTTTTCATCCCCTTATAATGAAGTTCTGGCGTCGCAGTACTCGCAGCGGTATAATTTTTCACCAGCATCCACCAAAGTAAAACCGATTTCGCCAACATTCTCATGTTTGCTGATGCAGCGAGGATTCTTGCACTCCATAATACCCATCACTTTTTCAGGTAGGGAGAGCTTGATCTTATTGACCCGTTCTCCGTTTTCCACTACATTCACAGTCACGTTGGGGTCAATGAGTCCGAGCACGGTCAGATCCACATTGATATCATTCTCGATTTTTATTAGGTCCTTTTTGCCCATCTTCTGGGATGGTACGTTACGCATCAGAACTACCACATCCTCGCTCTCATCCAACTTCAGCTGGTTGAAAATCTTGTAGCCTTTGTTGGCCTCGATATGGTCAATGACAACGCCTTTTTTCAGTTTCGATACATTAATCATAGCCTTCCCCTTTCTACGCAATCGCAACACCCAGTAGCTTCATGATCAGCGCCATACGTACGAACATACCAAATCTGGCCTGCTCGAAGTAGATGCAGCGCTTGTCCGAATCGATTTCCTTGGAGATCTCATTGACACGAGGCAGCGGGTGCATGACGATCATGTCCTCTTTGGCCAGTTCCATCTTGGTTTTATCCAAAATGAAGAAATCTTTCAGCCGCTGGTACTCGTCTTCCGATACGAATCGTTCTCTTTGCACTCTGGACATATAGAGGATGTCCACATCTCCAATTGATGTTTCCAGGTTGTCGGTAATCTCATAGCTGCCATCCTCCAAATCCTCTAGGATGTATTTGGGCATCCGCAGCTCTTCCGGAGAAATCATCTTGAAATGGATGTTCTCATATCTGGACAGAGCCTTGACCAGTGAGTGGATGGTGCGGCCGAACTTCAGGTCTCCGCAAACACCGACTGTCAGATTCTTGATTTCCTTGTGATACTTACGGATAGTCAGTAAATCGGTCAATGTCTGGGTAGGGTGCTGATGCCCGCCATCTCCTGCATTAATGACCGGCATGTCTGTGTACTTGGAGGCCAGTTTCGCCGTTCCTTCCCTGGGATGTCTTAATACCGAGACATCCGCATAACAGGCGATCGTGCGTATGGTATCAGACAGTGATTCTCCTTTGGCTGCCGAAGATGTGTTGGGATCGTCGAAGCCGATGATCTGTCCACCAAGCCTCTGCATGGCGGCCTCGAAGGAAAACCGCGTTCTTGTCGAGGGCTCATAGAATAATGTAGCCAAAATCTTCCCCTTGCACACGTCAAGATAGTTTTCCGGGGCTAGGATGATCCCATCCGCCAGATCAAAAACTTGCTCCAGTTCCTCAAGGCTAAAATCAAACGGTTCAATCAGGTGTTTGCCTTTTAACATAGTACCTCCTTGTACATACTCATAAAAAAATGCCTCTCCCGAGACGAGAAAGGCATAATGCTACACGAATTAGTCAGGTCCCTTTCTAGTATCTCGTACTAGCTTAAAGTTACTTCATAAGAATTATATGCTATGGCCGTAAGAAATGCAACAGCAATTTTATCAGTGATAGAAGTATTCTCCGTTGAGCACCTTGTGCAAGCGGTCCTGCATCCCGGAAAACGGACGGTTGTTGAAAAACAGGCAATCTTCTATGTTGTTGACACCTTGCAGAGCGGCTTTGGAAGCCTGCATGCTGGCATCCGATGGAACAATTTCCCTAAATCCATCCTTATAAGCTGGCGGAAACTGGGTATGCACATCAATCTGGAAGATCACATCATAGACCGTATCGGGAAAATCATCGCTTTTCACCCGGTTGAGTACCACATTGGCAACTGCAATCTTGTTCTCCATGGGCTGACCCATGGCTTCCACTTCGACGATGCGGGCCAACCAGAGCCATGTTTCTTCATCAATGGGGGCTGCTACCAATTCCGGATTGATCACGATACCCTGTTTCTGGATATTCACATGGATGGTCTGCGGATCGTAAGATATACTGAAACCCAGATAATCCTTCAATTCTGATATGGGAACAAACAGCCGGCCATCATGGAACGGTAGCGCTTTACTAAAGGTAATCGGATTCTCATCTATGGAAGCTGCGCTTCCTCCTGCGCTAAGTCTTAGCAGCTGGTTATCCGCCGTAGTAATCAGCGCCATTTGCTCTTGGGCGTGCCAGGTGATATCCCTGGCACCCAGCGCCTGGACCAGGAAGCGGATCGGCAGGTATGTCCGTCCACTTTCAATGTATCCCATGGTATCCATTTCTATCTGTTGTTGGTTTACGCTCAGTGTAACCGACGCATTAGAAGCCAGGCATGGTGTCGGAAATAACAATATGATCAGAATGAGCAAGATAGACAGTCGCAGAAAACGATTCATGTCGGACCTTTCTAGTACACGGTATTTGCCAGTTTCTTCTCCATCACCAGCATGTCCTTGCTGGGACTGAGTTTCAGTTCCTCGTTCAGTATCTTCTTGTAGCGCTTGTACGCCCCCAAGGCTTCGCCCACCCTACCCTGTTTCTTCAAGGTGGAAATGAGTATTAGATAAATATCTTCCCGGTAACTGTTTTCCTCCAGCATCTTTTTACAGTATACCACGGCATTGGCATATTGTTGATTGGCTAAAGCGATATGCAGCAAATAGTACTGACAACGTTCCTTCTTCTTGGCTACTTTAGCCTTTTCTTTCTCCGCCCACTTATCTTTGACCTGTGTACTAAGGAAGGGCTTCTCCAATACTTTCAGGCTTGCTGAGAAATGTCTCTTGGCATTGCGGTAATCTCTCTGCTTATAGCAGGTTTTCCCCGCCTCGTAGCTTTCCTGGAAAGTGAGATAGTCGATGCGGGCCTTTTCGGGAATCTCCAACCAGGCCCGCTGTCTATTCCTCATGAGCATGTGTTCCAGATTCACTAAGCCTAAGGTCTTGCCGAGAAGGCTCAATGCCACTCGTAGATTGGCCAATGCTTGTGTGGCATCCCCGATCTCAGGCCAGAATTCCCTGGCCAAGGCAATCCTGGCAATGCGCTGTTCTGAATGCAACAGCAGATATTGAAAAATGCCCTTAACCTTCCGGGTCGGCCAATCCTCTTCTCTCAGGACCTTGTCTCCATGACAAATCTGGCACTCGGAAAACAACATGATATGCAGATTGCTGGCTTCGAGGTTCCCGGGATCTTCCCCTCCCGAGCCTTCCAGTTCCATCAATTCCATGAGATGAGGATGCTCTTCGAGATACCTGTCTAGTAGAGCGACTTCATTGTTCTTACGTGCAATGGATACCGCTTCCATTAGATTTTTTCGAGCCAAATCTACCTCCTTGCCTCCCTGCTTACTTTGCATGGAGCTCAGACGGATCAGGGATTCCAGAATTCCCAAGTCATTCCCCATTTTCCTCTTGACCGATAACATCCTTAGCGCACAATCTATGGCACTGTCTGGGTCCTCATGGAGATAATGCCATATGGATTCTTCTTGAGCAACAAGCGCGGCAAAAGATTCCCATTGGTAAAATCCATCCATGGCTTTGGCATCATTGAGAAATCGTTCCGAACGCTCCAGACGGTTGTTCTCGGCAGCGATACGGGCTCCTGTTAGAAGGCCCCTGAAGCGCATCGAGGGACAACCGACCATGCGCACATGGTACAGCATTTCATCAATATGTGCTCCCGCCAAGTTCAGTTCGTTGCGGGAGAGCTTGCCTACCGCCAGCATGTAATGACCCCACATCTTGATATAGTCACTATTGCTGCTTCCAATCTTATGTACTAGCATCACTTCCTGGTCATCAGAATCCACGGGAAAGTGACGCATACGGATGCAAAACAGGTGATAAAAAATCTGGTGGGCCAGTCGCCGCTCTTCAGAAAGGCCCTTGCGTTTCCCGGACATCACTTTATCCAAGAAGTGCTCATATTCTTCAGATGTGAATAGCATTAGGAATATATCTTCTTCAAAAAACATCTGCATGAAGAACATCCAGACCCGGCTGTCCCCGTGACTCATGATGCCATATTTGGCTTTTCTGATTTTTTGCTGGTCTCCGAATTCCAGATTCATAATACCCTGAATATACAGGCTGATCAGCTCCAACTGCGCCAGATTTTCATCATTCTCAAACGCTATCCCTCGTAAGGTAGATTGTAGAAACTCCTCCGCTTGTGAGACCATACCTTGCTGCAAATAGGTGGCGACAATCAGGATTGTCGCTGTTGTCAGGAATCTTTCCCGCTTGCCAAGACACTCATCCCACATACCTGCCAGTTGTCCTGCGATGCATCCTTTGGCGGAGCACTGCCCGGCATAATGTTCATGAAGAAGGCTCAGCAAAAGTGTCTCGGGACTCTTCGGCCATGTTCTATCTTGCAACATATCGTAGCAGGTCTTGATCGCTCCCGCGTTCGACAGAATATCTATATCGGACAATATGTCGTGCAGAACCTCATTCAACATGACGGGGTGATCTACAGATGATACCAGTTTAAGCGCTTCCTCCCATTGCCCGGTTTGGCGCATGTAGTTTACAGCAAGTTCTTCCTGCAGCTGCTTTTCATCTGTGTTGCATATCATATAAGCCAACCGCTCCAATGTCATTCTCAGCGGGGCGCTACATTTACATGTATCCCATTCGGGCTGGATGATCATACCCAAATTACATAAGCCAGAGATCAGTCCGATCCTGTTCAAATCATTTGGCCAGAGCTTATCCAGTGCGGATAGATCCAAATTATCGAAATGGCGCAACAGGCATATCCATTTTAATTCCTCGGTACTAAAACCCTTCTCCAACAACCAGGTGTAGGTACGTAAGATATCCTTCTTGGCTTTCACTATATTGAGCCCCGATACATCCCTATAGTTGTTCAGAACATACAGGACTAAGGCTGCATCCCCATCCGTCAACGAGAATAAGCTCGCACATTCCTTTTCACCAATCCCCAGTTCATTCAATGCCGTTCTCAGTTCATTTTCCTCAAATCGCAGGTCCTGCAGCATGAAGTTGGCTGGTGCTGGGTTTGATGGTCGTTCCCGAATCTCGATGTTCATCTCCTGATTACATAAGATCAGTAGCCGGCCATTCATCTCCTCCATACGCACTACAAAGTTCTTGTTTCCATTCTCGAACTCAATTTTCCGTAAATCAAGCAGGTAGATTTGTTCCTCTTCCCTGAAATTCAGATGTACCTGATTCCCTTGCACTACTGTTGGATCCAACACTTTAAGTGGCGTATCTGTAGTCCAGGGCAACACCTCCTGAAAAAATGAAGCGGTGAAATAATCATGCATCCCCATAAAAACCAAGATGTCGTGGCGGTCCAAGGACTTCTGCAATGTCATAGAAAAGTTAGGTGTGTTCTGTACGCATAGCTGACTGTTCATGATGTCCTCCTAAAAAAAGCACTATACCAAATGTGACTTCCCGTCACATATAGTATAGTACTCCTTTTAATCCTTGTATTCCAGATTTAACGTTATTTTTTTATTGCTTTTCCGTCTCTATACAATTTGCACTTTTAGGAGATTGGTCTTGCCGCTCACACCGATGGGCACACCTGCTGTAATTACGATTGTATCTCCCTCATGGATATATCCCGCCTTGCGGCATGCTTCCGTCGCCCGCTCAATCATGGTGTCGATGTTGTCAGGCTCCACGATTTCCACAGTCTCCACGCCCCACACAATACTCATTAATCGTCTGCTCCGCTTATGGGAAACCATGGCAAATACTGGTGTATCTGGCCGATATTTGGCCACCATCCGGGGTGTGAAACCGGATCTGGTTGGCACGATCAGTGCCGTAGCATTCATTTTTCTGGCTATGTTCACCGCCGCTTCGCTGATATTGTCAGTGATGGGATGCATGCTCTTGTACTTGCGCTTCTTGAAGCGGTCCGCTGAAGTGGACATCAGGTTTTCCGCTTCCAAGACAATTTTAATCATAGTCTTCAAAGTGACAAGCGGATAATCTCCTGCTGCCGTTTCCCCCGACAACATCACGCAGTCCGTACCGTCCAGGACAGCATTGGCCACATCGGTGACTTCCGCTCTGGTGGGTCTCGGATTACGGATCATGGAGTCGAGCATCTGGGTCGCCGTTATTACCGGCGTGGCCCGCTCGTAGCAATAGCGGATGATGCGTTTTTGTATTATGGGGATTTCCTCGATGGGAATTTCCACGCCCAAATCGCCTCTGGCAACCATAATCCCGTCGCTGACTTTGATGATACTCTTGATATTTTCTACCGCAAAGGTATTCTCAATCTTGGCTATGAGATGGATTGCCGATTCATTCGCTTTAAGTAATTCTCTGACCTGCTTAACCTCCGACTTATCACGAACAAAGGATAAGGCGATAAAGTCGATATCATTCTTGATACCGAACAGAATGTCCTCCTTGTCCTTTTGTGACAGGAATTCAAGATTCAGTTTCTTTCCTGGTACGTTGACACCCCGTCTTGACTTGATGCTGCCCCCGTTCTGTACCTTACAGAGGATTTCTGTACCGCCTGTACTTTTCACCTTGAGGGATATTAGTCCGTCATCCAGCAGGATGTGGTCACCTACAGAGATCTCTTCCGGAAGATGCTTATAGCTTACGGACAATCTATGTTCGTCCCCCATAATCGTTTCCGTAGTGAGTACCAGGTCGTCGCCTTCTTTCAGCGTGATCTCCGAACAGCTCAGTTCCCCAGTTCTGATCTCCGGGCCTTTGGTGTCCAGCATGATTGCCACATTCTTACCCTGTTCATCGGCAATTCTACGAATACTCTGGATTCTCTCTAAGTGCTCGGCATGGTTCCCATGAGAAAAGTTGAGTCTGGCCACATTCATGCCGTTGGCTATCAACTCCTGAAGCACCTCTTCCTTTTCGCTAGCTGGACCTATGGTGCATATGATCTTAGTTCTTCTCATGCTTTCTCCTCCTATATAGCCAGTATCTCGGCCAAACGGTACAGCTCTTGGTCAATCTTGTTTTCTTTTTCAAGGCATTTCACCAAAGGAACATCGACGATATTTCCCTGGCGCAGTGCCGTCATCACACCGCTTTTGCCGGTGCGCAGAAAGTCGACCGCTGCTGCTCCCATGCGGCTGGCAAGTATAGAATCATTCACGGTGGGCGATCCACCGCGCTGCAAGTGTCCAAGGATGACAGTTCTGGCGTTCGATTCAGTGCGTTCGCTGAGCAGCTGCTCTAGGTCCACTGCTTCGGCCACACCCTCAGCAACCACAATGATGCTTGAAATCTTACCACGCTCTTTTCCTCGGTTTATGGTAGCCACTAGGTTATCATAGTCGATGGGTATCTCAGGTATCAGGATGGCTTCTGCACCACCGGCGATTCCGGTAGCCAGAGCGATGGCGCCACAGTTTCGTCCCATGACTTCAACCAAAAAAAGCCGTTCATGGCTCGTAGCGGTGTCCCTAAGTTTTGAAATACCTTCCAAAGCGGTATTGACGGCCGTATCAAATCCGATGGTCATTTCCGTTCCGGCGATATCATTGTCAATGGTCCCCGGCACGCCGATTACCTTGATGCCCTGTTTCTGTAAAGCCAAGGCGCCACGGAAACTTCCGTCCCCACCAATGACCACCAAGCCTTCAATCTCTTCGCGTTTCAAAATATCCGCCGCTTGAATCTGAACTTCTTCCTTCAGAAATTCAGGACAACGGGCAGACAATAACTTAGTCCCGCCTCGCGTGACTATATCTCCCACACTGGATACATCCATCTGTTGAAAATCACGCTTCAACAGTCCTTCATATCCTCGCTTGATTCCTACGACTGACAGACCATGGTAAATGGCCTTACGAACCACCGCCCGAATAGCAGGGTTCATACCCGGCGCGTCTCCACCGGATGTCAAGACTCCAATCTTCTTCACAAACAATCCTCCCACAAAATATTAAGACAAAATCCCCCGGATGATCTCATCGGCATCCTGCAGGTCCATTTCATCCACCATGACCTGATAAGAATTACCTGATGGTACAATCTTTGGGAATATGTATTCCTTCTCTAATTCCTGTTTAATTCTGTCGACCTTCTTCTCAGAGTTCACCACAAATACTACTTTCCACATTGTTTTTCTCCCTGAATCCCTTAATCGGTTTCGACTTCACCGTGTTTGGTCATGATCTTAGCTTTTCCTCTGATCTTAATGGCTGAAGTCGTCTCTGTGAACTGCGCAATCAAGACTTCCCCTTTGTCTATCTTTTCTGAATGATGACTCTTGGTGTCACGTCCTCTAGTGAGGCCCATAATTGTCACCCCATTCTCCATTGCCTTGACTACGACATAATCTGGATCATACTTGATGTTGTCCATCTAATCCCCCTTGTACTTTCGAAGCATCGCTTCTTCTACGACTTGCGGAACCAGCCCGTGGATATCCCCTTGCAACGAGGCGACCTGTTTGATCAGACTCGAGCTGATGAAGGTGTTCTCAGCCGATGTCATCAGGAATACAGTCTCCACCGCAGGCTCAAGCTTGCGGTTCATCAGTGACATCTGGAATTCATATTCGAAGTCCGAGACTGCGCGCAGACCCCGGATCAGGGCACTCGCACCCTTCTTCTTGGCATAGCGTACCAGAAGGCCCTCGAAAACTTCAACCTCCACTGTTTCATAATTCTCCAACGCCTCGTTAATCATACTGATGCGTTCCTCAATGGTAAACATTGAATCCTTGTTATTATCCGTGGCGATAGCCAATATTACCTTATCGAAGATATGCACCGACCTCTCGATAATATCCAGATGGCCGTTGGTAAGTGGATCGAAAGATCCTGGGTATACTGCGATGTTCATTTGATCACTCCCTTGCAACTGCTACTTGATGTTATTTTCTCCCCATACTCTACAAAGTTTATCATATATTTCCCTGTCGATATATTTTTTTTGCCTCAACCCGACCCGAATGTCCTCTCCGAGATGCAGAGTGATATCCGTCGAACCTTCCGAAGCACCATCCAGCAGTTCCCTGGTCCTGTTCAGGCAATGCTCCAACTCCTGCTGTTCGCTTCCTGCGATACGAATTGTCACTAATGCCGGTATTTTGGTTTCCTCAGTTTTTTTGCTATCTACTGGTACATTTGTTTTCTTCTTGGCCGGTCTAGATTGTCTGTACGGCCTTGACGTTCCGCGCATAAAGGAATCCTCCAAACGGGTATCCGGTGTTACATCAAACTGGAAAGCGTCAGCGAAGAGCTTCTTTTCCTCCTCGTTGCAGTTGACCCTTCCTCTGAGGATCACGACCTGGTCCTCTTTCAGTTGGCCCCCCATTTCTGCATAGAGCCTGGGGAATACCAGCACGTCGATGCTGCTGTGCAGATCCTCCAGGGTGACGTAAGCCATGTTCTCGTTCTTCTTGGTCACGCTCCGCTTGAGTTTGCTGACCATACCACATACGATTATCATACTGCCGTCTTCTTTTTCGCCGATGGTGGCCAGACTGCGGATCCTTCTGTCTGCAAACATGGGGCGGTAAGGTTCCAAAGGATGCCCGCTGATATAGAACCCCAGTGCACTTTTCTCCATATCCAGCATCTCCCGTTGGGGATATTCCTTGATTGGGGGAACCGGTGTATGTTCTTCCATCTCAATACCTGGTGAATCGAACAGAGATACCTGGCCTGAAGCCAGATCCTCCCGACGTTTTCCCGCTATATCGAATGCTTTCGGTATCATCTGCACCATCTGGCTGCGGTAGAGGTCGAAGCTGTCCAGCGCCCCGCAGAGCACCAGCCCTTCCACCACCCGTTTGTTGACGTGCTGTAAATCTGTCTTCTCGCAAAAATCGTCCAATGCTGTGAACGGTCCTGCCGTTCTTGCTTCCACGATGCTTTCTATTGCACCACGGCCTACATTTTTCACAGCCGCCAATCCGAATCGGATACCCTTGTCCACCGGAGTAAAATCCGCAAAGGATTCATTGATGTCCGGGGGTAGAATGGCGATACCCATCTTCTTACATTCCTCAATGTACAGTGTCACCTTGTCGGTGTTCTGCATGATGGAGGTCAGCATGGCCGCCATGAATTCCTTGGGATAGTGCGCCTTCAAATAGGCCGTCCGGTAGGAAATCAGGGCATAGGCCGCAGAGTGGGATTTGTTGAATCCGTACCCAGCGAAATGCGCCATCCGTTCATATACCTTCTCGGCAATTGCTGAAGAAACACCACGCACCTTGGCGCCTGTCACGAAATGGTTCTTCTGTTCCTCGATGATTTTCTTTTTCTTCTTGCCCATGGCCCGCCTAAGCAGATCCGCTTCACCCAGTGTGAAACCGGCCAGATCGCTGGCGATGCGCATTACCTGTTCCTGGTAGAGAATAACTCCATACGTATCCTTCAGCACTGGTTCCAATAGCGGATGCAGGTAGGCGGCCTTGATCTTGCCATGCTTGCCGTCGATAAAATCATCTACCATGCCGCTGCCCAGTGGTCCAGGACGATACAACGCCACCAATGCCACGATATCCTCAAAGACCTCCGGTTTCAGATTCCTGAGAATGCTTTGCATCCCTGAACTTTCCAACTGGAAGATACTAGTCGTATCACCCCTGCCCAGCAGTTCATAGGTTTCTTTATTGTCCAAGGGGATCTGATCCAGTTCAAGACGAATCCCCTGGGTCTTTTCTACATTGTTGATGGTCTTTCCGATTACGGTCAACGTCCTGAGTCCCAAAAGATCCATCTTCAAGAGACCCATCTCTTCCACAGTTGTCATGTTATATTGGGTCGTACGTACATCCCCCTGCCCGTTCAGGATAGGGATATAGTCGTCAATGGGGCCTGGGGCGATAACCAGACCAGCCGCATGAGTGGAGCTGTGACGCGGCAAGCCTTCCAGTTTCCTGGCAATCTGCATCAGATGGGCGATTTCCTCCTGCTCCTCCATGACTCGTCTAAGCTCAGGATTCATTTCCAGGGACTTCTCTAGTGTGATGTTCAGCTCACCCGGGATCATCTTGGCCACTTTGTCCACCAAAGGCAACGGTACATCCAACACCCGACCTATGTCCCGGATCGCCGTTCTTGCGGACAAAGTGCCGAAAGTGACAATTTGAGCCACATGCTCTTCACCGTACTTGTCGATCAGGTACTCTATCACCTCGCCACGACGCTCGTAGCAAAAGTCCGTATCAATATCCGGCATGCTCACACGTTCCGGATTCAAGAATCTCTCGAACAGTAAATTGTATTTCAATGGGTTGATGTCCGTAATGAACAATACATAGGCCACCAGGCTGCCTGCGGCAGAACCCCGTCCCGGTCCCACGTAGATTCCATTCTTCCTGGCGAAATTGATCATGTCCCAGACAATCAGAAAATAACCTGGGTAGTCCATCTTCTCAATGACGGAAAGCTCATAATCCAGCCTCTCCTGGATTTCCGGGGTCATCTCCCCCATGCGCTCCTCAATACCCAAGCGGCATAGCTCATATAGATATGTATTCAGGGTAAAACCCTCAGGCACTTCATATTGTGGCAGATAGAGCTTGCCGAATTCGAACTCCAGCTGACAAAGTTCTGCGATGCGGGCCGTATTGGCCAGTGCCTGGGGAACATGGGAAAACAGTTCTTCCATCTCTTCCTGAGATTTAAGATAGAATTCCTCCCCCTCGAAGCGCATCCGTTCCTCGTCACCTACACTCTTTCCAGTCTGGATGCACAGCAGCGCATCGTGGCTTTGGGCATCGTCCCGGTTCACATAGTGAGCGTCATTGGCACAACTCAGCGGTATGTCCAGCTCGCCTGCGATAGATACCAGGTGCAGATTCGCTTCTTTCTCCTGGCGCATACCATGGTCCTGCAGTTCTATATAGAAGTCTTCTCCGAATAATTGTTTGTATTTGGCTGCTACCTCCCTGGCCGCATCCAGGTCACCTTCCAAGATTCGTCTAGGAATCTCACCCGCGATGCAAGCGCTGGTGGCGATCAGACCTTCATGGTATTCCTCAAGTAATTCGAAATCCACACGGGGCTTATAATAGAAGCCTTCCGTATGGGCAGCCGATACCATCTTGACCAGATTCTGGTAGCCAGTCCTGTTTTTGCACAACAAAACCAGATGATAGCGTTCTTCATCGATCCTGGGGCGCTTATCAAACCTAGAATTCTTGGCTACGTAAACCTCACAGCCGATGATAGGTTTGATACCCTGTTTCTTACACTCTTTGTAGAAGTCGACCACACCGTACATAACCCCATGATCAGTTATGGCCAATGCGCTCATATTGAGTTGTTTGGCTCTCTCTACCATATCCGGGATTCTGGCCGCGCCATCAAGCAGGCTGAAGCCCGTATGGTTGTGAAGGTGGACAAAGCAGGAACCTGCACCATCAGTTTTTCTTTCTATCATTAAGGTTTTCATCCTTCCATTATGCTAACCATGAGCAAAATTTAGTGCACCATCAATTATATGCATTTGAATACTTTTCAATCACATCATCGAGTTCTTTGACTTTTTCCATAAGTCGAACATTCGCGAGATTAAGCTCAGTATTCTTGCGCAGAAATGAATTGTACTTTTCTGTCACACCTTTATACATATCTGTCAAAGTATTTATCACCTGAACTGCTTCCTCAAGATTCCGGATACGCTCAGTATCAACAACCGGGTTTTTTAATTCCACACCGGGATTCTTTTCTTTTTCGAGGATATCCATAATATCTGGAAATTGCTTAATTGTATGTGCGCTTACTCTAGTATATTTACTCAATGCGTATTGAGTTATAGATTTCCCGTCCTTGTACTCTTTCTTTTTACTTAAAGCAATTATACCATTTTTTAGTTTCAGCCGCGTATTCTTCTTTCTCTCTATATCATAAATGCGCGCTTCCTTCTTACCTTTCTTCAATTGCCTGCCTCCTTAATCAGTTCTTCCAATCTAGTAGTAATATCCTTTATCTTAGAATGATATTTTTCATCATCTACGGTTACAGTCGTTGCATGGCTTTTCACGATTGATAAAGTGCTTTCTAAAAGTGACTTATACTTAGGAATTCCTACATAGGGTCTAAAGCATTCACAAAGCAAACACTCCGTATATCCACCAATATACTCTTTTAAATTTGAAAGGTTGTCTTCCATATCGAACGTACCATTGTCTTCCTTACGAGCAACGTAATCCGTCAGTGAATCAAATTTATTTTTTGC
>DAOUPV010000120.1 GCA_030625965.1 Clostridia bacterium | reverse complement strand
CTGGTTACGGCAAACAGCTAGACCAGAATAAAGTGGGACAGCCCAAAGTTATCAAACGCATGAAACGCGGGGGATTATTCGATAAATAAAGAAGAGTAGAAGCTGAAACCCTAAGGACGCAGTTGATGCGTCCTTTTTTGTACCAGTTTCAAAAACTATGTATTTTTTGAACTGATGATAAGATAGTATAAAAATTATTGAACGAGGAAATGAAGCTTCCTAAGAAAGAGTTGAAAAAATGAGTAAAGCGAATTTTAAGGATTACAAATTGAGCGAGGAACTTTTGAAAGCAATAAGCATCTTAGGGTTTGATAATCCTACAAGCGTTCAAGAGCAAGTGATCCCGGCAATATTAGAGGGAAAAGATATAATTGTTAAATCTCAAACTGGTAGTGGGAAGACAGCGGCCTTTGCTATTCCAATCTGTGAATTGGTTGATTGGGACGAAAATAAACCTCAGGCCCTTGTGCTTACTCCAACCAGGGAGCTAGCGGTACAAGTCAAAGAGGATATTTTTAACCTAGGACGATATGAACGTATCAAGGTAGCTGCTGTTTATGGCAAGTCGCCGTTCTACCTACAGGAAAAGGAACTCAAACAGAAGACACATGTGGTCGTAGGAACGCCTGGTAGAATTATTGATCATCTGGAAAAAGAAACATTAGATACGTCAATGATCAAGTACTTGATCATTGATGAAGCGGATGAAATGCTCAGTATGGGCTTTATAGAGCAGATAGAGAATATTATAAATCGTTTACCGAAAGACAGAGTGACCACACTGTTATCAGCTACCATGCCAAAGGATATTGAGAGTTTATGTAAGAAGCATATTAAGAATCCAATTCGTGTGGAAATTGAAGAGAGTAATCCGGTAGAAGACAGGATATATCAAGTGAGGTACGAGGTAGGGACACATGAAAAGACCGGACTTCTAAAGGATATGTTGGTAGTTGAAAATCCGAATAGTGCAATCATATTCTGCAATACCCAACAAAAAGTTGAAGAGGTATGTAGTGAACTCAAGAACCTGAGGTACACTTGCGATAAAATTCATGGCGCAATGGAACAGTGTGACAGGTTGAAGGTGATGCAGGATTTCAAGCAAGGATATTTCAGATATCTGGTAGCGACTGACGTGGCAGCTAGAGGAATAGATATTGATAATGTTTCACTAGTAGTGAATTACGATATACCCAAGGAAAGAGAACGATATGTCCATAGGATCGGAAGGACTGGTCGAATAGATAGAGAAGGAAGAGCAATAACTTTCATGACACCCTATGAAGGAAGATTTCTAAAGGACATCGTCCGACTTATTGGCAAGGATATAGCCTTGGAACAAAGGCCGAATAACGAGACTGTCGATAGCTATAGAGAGGAATTTCTGGCTAAATTGAAGGTTCAGCCTAAGCTGAAGGAAACAAAGGGCGCTCAACTGAGTAAAGACATCTTGAAGCTACATGTTAATGCAGGTAAGAGAACCAAGATGAGGCCAGTAGATATTGTAGGGACGCTATGCAATATTGAAGGCATGACTGCGAAAGATATTGGGGTCATCAATATCTTAGATATTTCTACTTATGTGGAGATATTGAACAATAAGGGTGAAATGGTCTATAAGGAACTGCAAACAAAAAAAATTAAAGGCAGGCTTCGAAAAGTTAGTAAAGTCATATTACGGCCCTAATGGGAGCACTTACCAGTTATAGGTATAGTGGGCAGATCAAGAGGTAGGGCGATAGTAAAGCTAGTCGATAAGATATATAATATTTACAATGACAAAACGGGCCATTTGAGGCCCGTTTTTCTATTCATAGTAATGGGCCCTTCACTCATCATATAGATGGTGAAGGGATTAGGATTTGGGATTAATCCCGTATGTCGCGGCATTCCCTTCAACTAAGATTCTGACTGCCTCGGGAATTTGCTGGATGGCGATTTCAAGGGTCAGGACGGTCGTGTGTTTTGCCACGATCCTAGCCCAAGATACAGCGCTTAGGATGGAAGCGGCATAGTCAGCATCAGCAAGCTGGAAGTCGACTTTGATACGGTTGTCGGAGTAATCTGATACATTAATCATATTGCTGCCTTGAATCCTTTCTAGTTACCCCTTTGCTCATCAGGTAGATGCGGGCGGTGTAGCAGGGTTCTACCTTGATCAACGAATGTCAAAATTCTCTATAGGGGCAGGTCCGCGCAGCAAATATCTCGTTACCTGCAACACGCCTTCGCTGTTAACCTTTATTCTCCAGACAACCATCTGGATACTACCGTCCTCAATTTCGATAGCTGTAACGCCCGCAGGGTATGTACAGCATCCAGCGTTGAAATATGGTAGTTCGTTTTTCCTAGGATATTTGAATCTGTGTGTATGGCCGCAGATGAGGGTTGTCTTGTGATCTTGAATCCATCTGTTGTAGTTGAGTTCTATCTTATGGCGCTTGAATACATTTTTTACGGGGCTCGCAGGATTTTTGATACCGAACGCGTGCAGGAATCTCCAGAAATATTTAAGGGAAAGCATGGAGGCATACCAAAACTGATCGTTAGTGAAATCTCCCTGGTGCCCATGAACGACCAATATTTCCTGGTCGGTATTCTTATGCTTCAGAACCAGTGCCTCACAGGGTTCCAATCCCTTAAGAAAATCGTATGCTTCCCGATGGTGTTCATGGTAATAGTAGTAGTAGTTTTTCTCTACATAGGAAAGGTTTTTCAGATAGATGTTGTGGTTGCCGTAAATCATTACCAGCCGGTCATGTGTATAGAATTTCTTGATGACTTTAAACACATCGAAATGAGCGTTCTTAATGTGCTTGAAGTCATGGTGTTCCCACAGCTCGTCTCCATCACCGGCCTCAACATAGACAAAGTCGTTTTTGTAGTAGTGATTAAGGGCGTGGATGAAGATATTCTGGTTGCGTGTAAACTCATCCGATACGCTTCCATCACCTCTGTGGCAGTCGCTCATGATTACGTATTTAGAGTCTTCATCAATATATGCCACTTGGGCATTTTTATAGGCGTCGGTCAGACGTTTGTCTGTTTGCACAATTTCCACCTCGCAATGGTAGTGACTAGTCTAAGAAGGTAAGCACATTATATCATGTCTCTGCAATCTTGGGAAAAAGGCTACACCTTTGCATTGAGTTAAGAAGCCAATGCATGTGACATCCAGGCAAAACAAAGGAAGGTTCCCGGTGGGAGCTTATTTTTGATAGCCAGGGGGGAATCAAACCTGAGACAAACATACTTGCTGGTGAATAGTATGGCGTTCTTGATTAAGTTTACTAGCGCCGCTTCAAAGCACTGAGGGACGGTTGCAAGGAAAAGAACTCCTATTCCTCATCAAGGGGGAAATCGAGTATATCCCTGATTCTATCAAGCCTACACAAGAGTGTTTCGATGGGTGTGCAGATGCTCAGCAGCTTTTTTGTCGTGTTTGAAACTGAGTGGTGTTCCCTGAAATGAGTGACAGGTTGCAGTAGCCTCGTCCTGTGCTGAAAGGATATGGGGCGGTGGGTTTGGTCTGTTCGAATCCGGGTATATAATATAGATGTACAATGGAAAGATGGATTAGACGGATGAGTATCTCGGAGTTCAGGACAAGGTGTTATTGGAGAAAAACCGCTCCTGAAGCGTATGTCTCAGGAGGAATCGGAAGTATGTGGGATTCTTAGGAGTTCAAAAGGGGGAGACTATGATGAAACGGATCATGTGTGGGATTTTTCTGATCTTATATATCACCAGTCTGGGTGCTTGTGCCGGACAGGACGCAGTGCTTAGGATCAATCCTGAGATTGAACTATATACCCCGACTATGTCATCCACACCCGGCATCGGTTTGATTGCCGCCTATGACCGAGATTTGAAGAACAGCGACTACAAATTCCACTGGGTGGCCGATGAAGGTACTTTCCTCCGCTGGAACAAGGAAGGGAGCGGCCGGATCGAGGAACTGGGCAATGATGTGTACACCAATGAGCACAAGGTGTATTGGACCATCCGCCTGGACAAGATGACTGAGGAGCGGGAGTTCTATGTGCACCTGTCAGTTGTGAAATTGGATGACCAGGAAGTGATCGATCAAACGGACCTGTTGATTCGACAGGATGAGGTGGGGATGTTTCAAGTTGTGGAAGAATAGTCTGTCAGATGCGTAAGAATATGCGAAAATCACCTTTTGGGGTGGTTTTCGTTTTTGTTGTTTGCCCTGCATGGGCGGTAACTTGGCGGTGAAAGTCCGCTGCAGGCTTGGTGGTAGGAACTGCTAGCTGAGGACAAGGGTGTCCATCGTGAGGTGGAATCTGAAGGAAGTCTAAGGCAAACTCCCGGTCTGACGAACAGAAATCACATAGTAGGCAGTACAGGACGGACGAGTGTGCAACACAACACAAAGTCCAAAACCACCCGAATCCTGTGTTGTAGATGTGGCAGATATGTGGGAGGAAAGTGACCGTCCTTAACGGGGGAGATCTTGCGGGGGTCGCCGACAAGAGGGATGCTAAGACAACCCACAGCGACAAGCCGCGCAGTGATGCGCGGCTGAACCGCAAGAAGTCAGCAGAGGCATAGTACCGGGAAACCGGGAAGGACCGAACAGTGGTAGTCTTTTGAACG
>DAOUPV010000112.1 GCA_030625965.1 Clostridia bacterium | reverse complement strand
AATCATATCGAATTGGACCAGTTCTCCAATTCCGGCGTGGAATTTACTGTGACTGAATTTCTTGCTTAGACTCTCTACGATGTGACCCGCAGTTTCCTCAGGTTTACCCGATTCCTCAGGCAACAGAATTAAAATCCTCCTGTTGTACTCTGTTACGATAGGAATCTGGCTGCTCAATCCAATAAGAAGTCCCCTGATAGTCCCCAATAATCCCACTACATCCTCAAGATGGTAATCAAGTGCTATGATACGCAGTGATTGCGGTAGGTCCCATTCCATCTTCTTGGCCACCTTCGCAACTTCTTCCCAGCTGGTATAGCTCCCTTCCAGCAGATTATTCAGATACTCCCGTTGGTCGGCTAGGCTATGGAATAAAGCATAGTGGGTTTTCTTATGGATCAAAGTTAACCAATAGGCAGTGAAACCCATCAAACTTGCATCACTGTCAGAGATTTCCTCATGTTCCGAATAGACCGCGATATAGCCTTCTATTTCTTTGTAGAAAGTCCTGGTCAGATAGCAATACTTGCCAAGTTCTGCTACCCAATACCGCTTGAACTTGAAGTCATAGGTGAAGGTCTCCTTTGGAATCACTATACTTTCAGCTTCCAACCACATCTCGGCAACATCCCGGTTTGCTGAACCGCTCTGTTCTCCAATCAAATACTCTTGCTTATTAACCAGCGATACGCCTGATAATCCCGACAATTCGTGAAACAGATCAAGTACACCTTTGACGCCATGGCGACTATACTGGTTGTTGAAATTCATGTGCAGGTTATCTTGATGGATGAACTCGTTCGTATTCTTGCAAAAAACATGGCTGAGGAAGATGTCCACCGCATCGCTGAAATCGAAGGTAACCGGCAATAGCATCACAGGAAAACCTGACGATTCCGCCTTACCTATAAAACCTTTTGGCTCTCTATTCTCATAGTGGGCTTTGTAGCATATTGCACCAACATCTCGCTCCCGCAACATTGAAAATAACCTTTCCTGATCAGGCTCAGACAATTCTTCAGGTACTACTGCAAGATAGACCATGCTACCTTTCTTGATACCCAACGTTTCCGGAAGTTGATCTACAATGCTGATTCCACCAATACGGTTACTCGAATACTGAGCACCGGCAACGATGTTCGCTCTTGAAAACATATGAAGGTGTAATAGGTCTTCTAAGAAAAATCTCATAATCCCTCCAAACCCGAATTACTTGGCCTTACCTGCCGATTCCCTCTCAATGATCTGCATCGGTAACATCGTCGTGGTTCGAGGTTGCTCCAACCCTTGGAATCTATCCAAGATGCTCCTGGCGGCCATTTGCCCCATATAATAGCCAGAGTAGCTCAAAGTTGTCAGTCGAGGATATAGGAATTCGCTGCTTGGCATGTTGTCCAGACCGACAATGGACACGTCTTCCGGGCAGGACAGACCAAGATGCTGTACTGCACTCAGGGCGCCCACCGCCAACACATCCGAGATGCAGATGATGGCAGTCACGTCCTTGTGGTAATGCAGGAGCTGTTCCACGCCCTGGAATCCTGAACCGATAGTCCATCCGGAAGAAATCACACAAGATGGATCCCAAGGGATATCCCTATCGGTCAGGGCCTTCTTCAAGGCACGGGTCTTCACACCCACCGGGCTGCTGCTGATGTCCCCACAGATCATACCGAATTTCCTATGACCCAATCCGTAAAGATAGTCCACAAGTAGTTCCATACCCTGTTCTGCATCCACGCAGATGGCATCGATGTCCGTCTCCGGACGCACCATCCGCTCAATGGCAGCCGAAGGAATATGGCTGGCTATCTCCTCCAGGGAGAAGTCCTCCACGCAGCTGCTGATGAATATAGCGCCATCCATGTTGTACTTAAGCAGATTGGATATACCCTTCATCTCGTTCTGAGCATTCTCGTTGGCATTCCAGATCACGGCATCCACACCGTTCTTCTCCAGCTCCTCCTGAGCGCCCCTGGCAATCTCCGACAGGCTCTCGCTAAATATGGTCGGCATGAAAATGGTCACCAGCTGAGTGTCTTTGGCATCCGCCTTCAGCTTCAACGAAGCCGAATCATATTTCAGCTGCCGGATAGCCCCGTTGACCTTGTCTAGGGTATCCTGCTTGACCTTTTCTGGATTGTTTAATACCCGACTGACTGTTGCAATGGAAACCTGGGCCGAATCCGCCACATCCTTGATGGTTATATTTTTCTTCTTCATCTCGTCACACCTCACAATTGTTATATTTTTACATTCAATGCTTTGTTTTTACATTAATCCTATCTTCTCTGCTTCATTTTGTCAAATATAAAACCGCTACGCTCAGGACGCAAAAAAGGAGCGCTCAGCGCTCCTTCAGGAATTCAACTCATTATCAATATCACTCATATCAAACCTATGGACGGAACACTGAGATGGCAGTGATCTTGGGTTCTCTCCCAAACAGCTCAAAATACACATCCGCAGCACGTACCTCATCGACCTGTACGAATACCTGGTATCCGTCATCCAGTGCATATGGCCCTCTCACCCCCTTCGGGAATCCAAAATCCGGTTGTATGAGAGCCTCTTTGATGCGCTCCCGCTCAGTCTCGACCATCTCGGCTGATGCAAAATTCATCATACCGGTATCATTTCCATTCATCGCTTCCTTGCAAAAAAGCACAGCCCTATATAGCATCTGTTCATACTGCATGGGGCTCAGTCCTAGCTCTGTCCAATCCCCTCCGTCGTAGCTGAGTTTCTGTCCTCCGATTTCAACCATGGAGTCGGAATGCATCACAATGTCATTGGCATAGTAGTAGTTAGACTCGTTGAGCATCAGGGAAGCCTTGGGATATAGGTCCTGTGCGTACTTCAGACTGTTCCGTGTGGCCACCGCCTGCATGGCCTCTTTCATGAGATCGTACCAGTATTGCGGTGGTGTGTCTTCAGCATAGTTCACATATTCTCCGTCCAGGATCTCCTCGGCAACAGCCTTATACAGGTGTCCGAACAGCCCGTCCTGTCCACCCATCTCGAATTGGGAATAGATGTATCTGAGCGTCTTGTCCCCCTGGCTCACCAGGTATGCGACTTCCTCAGGATAGGCGCTCAGGTAGTCATTCGGATTGCTGGAAGCCTGGGAGGAATACAAGATCTGCATGAAGCCATCCTCGATGCTGTCATAGGAGACGGTGAATCCCTGCTCCGGCAGCAGGAAGGTCTTGTCCTCCAACTCCGCAAGGAACGTTTGGAATGTCTCCTGATTTTCGGAATAAGTATACAGCGCCTGGTCCATCTGACCCCGGGCCAGGGTTCTGGTATAGGTCGAGGTATAGCGGTCACCCTCTACCCGAAATTCGAAGTGCACTTCCTCTACGTTCTCCACCAAGCTGAACAGGATGAACGTCTGCTCAAGGTAGAGGCCCTGGTCCAAGTACTGCTCCAGCTCATCTGCTTCGGATTCCAAAAGTACGGTAATGCTGTAGGGCACCTCATCGGTCGTCAGTCTGACGCCTCCATAGTTAACGCCTTCCGGATAGACAAACCGACTGGTGATACCGCCCACTTTGGATGCATCTCCAACGTAGGGTGTACGCTTGGCCAAAAGGTCCTGGACCCATTCGGTACTGGTATCCGGGCTGTCTGCGGGATCACCCATCAGACCGATGCAGGCCGTTGTTACCAATACAATGGCCAGAACTACGGCCAGAACGACGGCCAGAACGACTGGTTTCTTGTAACCCAATATGTTCCTGATCCTCGACTTAATGCTGCTCTCACCGAAGGCTAGGGGAGCCGCCAGATTCCTGTGGCTCGCCGATAGGTTGATCAGGGAAGTAGAGTATCCCTTTCTCGCCCCGGCGCCCAGTTCACGCATGACCGCCTCGTCGCAGGACATCTCCATATCCTTAGTCAGAATTCGGAAGGCAATATGTACCAGCGGATTGAACCAATGCAAGGACAGTGCCAGATAGGCCAGTTGCTTGAATAGATGGTCCTTCCGACTGATATGCACCTGCTCGTGCGCCAGAACGTATCGTCTGTCTTCCGCAGTCATACCCAGTGGCAGATAGATTTCTGGTTTCATGAAACCCATGACAAACGGCGAGTCCACCTGGTCCGATTCGTAGAGGCCTTGCGAAACCAAAGTGGCGAAACGAACCCGGCGTTTGAGTTTCAGATAGCTAACGACACCATATGCCAGGAAGGCCAGAATTCCGACCATCCAGAGCAAAGCTGCCAACTCAATAATCACGCCCATAGGATTGACGCTGGCCGCAGGCGTGGCAGCAGGTAGGGATCCATTAATCACCCGGTTCACCGGTTCTATACCCAAATTGACAGCCGGGGCCGCCTGGTAGGCGATGTCCACCGGCACATATGTCGTATCCTTCTTCAAAGCACCCAGCAGACTGAAGGCACTCTTGAAGCTAACCGGGCAGAGCAGGCGGAAATAGACCGGCAACCAGAGCAGGTAGGAGAAGATTCTCGGCGCCTTCTTAAGAGGCAAACGAATCAGAAGTACCGCCATAATCACATAAGTGGCCGTTATACTCATATTGAGAATCGCCAAGAACAGATCACTCATCTTGGGCCTCCTCAATCATGCGGCGTAATTCCTCTGCTTCCGGTTTGGAAATCTTCCTGCCGTCCAGATAGGCGGCTACAAAAGCAGGCAAGGATCCGGAGAAGGTACTCTCGACTATGGTTTCACTTTCCATACGTTCCACATCCTTCCTAGCGATGAGCGAACTAACCGTGGCCTTTTCGTTGCGCAGGAATCCCTTCTTCTCAAGTTTCTTAATCATATTATAGCTGGTGGATTTCTTCCAACCCAGTTTCTCCAGGCAGAGCTTGGTGATCTCCGTCGAATTGACAGGCTCGTTCTCCCACACCAGCGTCATGAATCGGATTTCAGCATCGAATAATGTTTCCATGTATCCCCCTCTAGGTTTGTCATGACAAACCTTACATCCATTGTACGACTACTATGCAGACCCGTCAATACTGAATGCAGAAAAAACACGTCACTCCAGCATGCACTAAGCAGTCCTCATACTAGCTTTCTCACCATCAAAAATAAGTATATACATATTTTTTTAAGAAAGGGGTTGTAATCCTAATCAAGTTGCAGTAAGCTATGCATGTGAAAAGTTTCTTTAATGAGTTTCAGACACAGTTGCTATCAAGATTCTACAACGATCAAATCCTATTTTTTTGACCAAGTTTGTGAAACTATGCACAACTTTATATTTTTACACCTTATGTGAAATTTTTCTCTATATCGCCTGTGCGGTATGAACTTTTGTATCTTGTTTTCCGGCATCCTCTGCT
>DAOUPV010000141.1 GCA_030625965.1 Clostridia bacterium | reverse complement strand
AAGCTGTGCTGTTGCAGGAAAAAGCGGAACTGGCCGATCAGATTGCTAAGGAGAATGTAGGAAAGTCGGTCTCGCCGGTAAGGGATGAGGAACTGAACATCCAACAGAACAACATCAGTCAGCTGACGAGCCAGAGAGCAGCCATGAATTCGACTATAAACGGGGCGCAGGCGGCTTTTGAACAGAGCCTGTCAAGGAGCCAAGCATTAAAGGCTGCTTATGAACTGCAGCAGAGCAATTATGATAACATACTCGCCCTGTACAATACCGGTGCGGTGTCCAAGCAGGACCTGGACAATGCCAACTTGGCTCTGGTGAACGGCAAGAGTGCCTACGACAGTGCGCTTTTGCAAAGCACGAAAGCCCAGAATGATATCAACGGTCTGTACGATCAGAGGAAAGCGCTGGATGCCCAGATCGGGGCTGCCGACGAGCAGTTGAAGGCCATGAGCGGCGGTTACGACGAACCGGACCAGAGGATAACAGCACTCAGTTCCGAGATGGTAGCGCTGGATGCCGAACTGGCTAAGATCAATGCCGACAAGTACGATATCCAGGCACGTAACGGTGGTGTAGTGGAGAGCATCAATTATGCCAAGGGTGAATATGTGAGCATGGGTGCACCGGTGTTGAGTCTATATGACCCAGAGAGCATGCTGGTGAAGATCTATATCCACGAAAAGGATCTGCTTCGTGTTTCCTTAGGTACGGAGATGGAATTTATTTTGGAAGCGAATGACCAAATTAAGCTATCCGGAACGGTGAAAAGCATAGCGACCGAAGCCATGTTCACTCCTATCAATGTGGTCATGTCAGAGGACCGGGAGCGCTTGGTCTATCAGGTGGAAGTAGAACTTCAGATGACGGAAGAGGTCAAGCCGGGCATGTTGGTATCGACAGATTTCGGGAAATTGGAGTAGACGATGGACTATGCTATTGAGGTTAGCAATCTAAAGAAAACCTTTGGTGATGTACTGGCCGTAAACGGGATTTCCTTTGGAATAAAGAAGGGGGAGATCTTCGGTCTTCTGGGTCCCAACGGATCCGGAAAGTCGACCACCATCCGCATGATCTGTGGCGTGATCACGCCCACAGAAGGCACCGGGACGGTCTTAGGTTTCGATATCCGGGAGGAATCCGAATCCATTAAGCAGAGGATCGGCTACATGTCCCAGCACTTCAGTCTCTACGGAGATTTGACGGTCAATGAGAACCTGGATTTCTATGGCAATATCTTCGGAATGAAGAAAGAGGATATCATCAAGAGGAAAGAAGAATTGATCGAGATGGCCAACCTGAAAGGCAAGGAGGATGCCTTGGCAAGGACCTTGTCCGGCGGCTGGAAGCAGAGACTGGCTTTGGGCTGCGCGTTGATCCACAACCCGGAAATCCTGGTGCTGGACGAGCCGACTGCAGGTGTGGATCCAGTATCCAGGAGGGAGTTCTGGAAGACCATCACATTGCTATCCGGCCAGGGTGTGACCGTTTTGGTGACCACTCATTATATGGATGAAGCCACAGTTTGCGACCGCATTGCTTTCATCTATAACGGAGACATCATATCCATCAACACGCCGGAAGGCCACTACGAGGAGATGGGGATGGACAACATTGAGGATATCTTCATCTACCATGTGTTGGAGAAGACGGACAAGAGCGACATCATCCACTACAAGGACATGAAGGATGTCATCAGGGGAGGTCTTCATGTTCAAGATTGATACCATAAAAAATCTGAGGCTAAGACGCGTCCTGACGGTTGCCAGAAAAGAGATTATCCATATTAAGAGGGACAAACCCAGCTTGATCATTTCTTTTCTGATGCCCATCATGATGCTGATGATCTTTGGCTTCGCTGTAAACACAGACGTCAACAATGTGGACTTCGCGGTCTTCGACTCTTCACGCACAACGCTCAGCCGGGAACTGGTTGCGAGCTTTTCTCAGTCCTACTACTTCCGGGAATATGCCTCTGTCGATTCGGTCCAGGAGCTGGAGGACATGATAAAGTCTGGCGACGTGAAGGTAGGTATGGTGATTCCTGATGACTACACCAGGAACCTGAAGCGAGGCCAAGCAACCCAGATACAGATTCTGGTGGATGGATCCGATCCGACCATCGCCAGGACTGCGGCAAGCTATGCCATGTCCGTCACCAATGACTATTCAGCGGACTTTCAACTTAGAAAGATAGAACAGACCGGGATGTCACGTACTGCTGCCAGTGTCCGTGCCGCCCCCATGATTCTATATAACCCTACCCTGGAGAGTGCTAAGTTCAATGTGCCAGGTGTAGTAGGACTGATTTTACAGAACATCACCATCATCCTGACAGCACTAGCCATGGTAAGGGAAAAGGAACTTGGTACCATCGAGCAACTGATCATGACGCCAGTTACCGCTATAGAACTGATTATAGGCAAGTTGATTCCCTACGTGGTGATCGGCTGCTATGATTTCGCCATCGTCATGATTCTCAGTTACTTACTCTTCGGGGTGACCGTAAGCGGAAGTCTATTGGAACTGATCTTACTGGGTTTCATTTTCCTGGTGGGGGCACTGGCCATGGGGATGCTGATCTCGACTGTAGCCAAGAACCAGGCACAAGCTATCCAGGGAACTATGGCATTCTTATTGCCCAGCGTACTGTTGTCGGGTTTCATGTTCCCTAGGGAATCCATGCCACTGTTGATCCAGTGGTTGAGTGCTATATTTCCCATCACTCATTTCTTGGTGATTTTGCGGGGTATCATCGTGAAGGGCGTGGGAATCCCCTATCTAGTTGGTTCAACGCTGGCCATGCTACTTCTGATTACTATTTTGATCGGAGCGGCTGTCGCCAAGTTCAGCAAGCGCCTGGATTGAT
This sequence comes from Clostridia bacterium, assembly GCA_030625965.1. Classification (GTDB taxonomy): domain Bacteria; phylum Bacillota; class TC1; order TC1; family UBA5767; genus UBA5767. Next base: position 104 of record DAOUPV010000141.1, on the reverse strand, counting down.
AGTTCTAACTAAGGCATCGTTATAGTCTGCATTTTGAAATGGAGGGAAGAATGATCAAAGTCATTGCAAAGAATGTCTTGAAGGAAGAGTACTTACAGGATTTT
>DAOUPV010000052.1 GCA_030625965.1 Clostridia bacterium | reverse complement strand
GGCGAAAAGGACCCACCCGTAACCATACCGAACACGGAAGTTAAGCTTTTCAGCGCTGATGGTACTTGGGCAAAGGCCCCGGGAGAGTAGGACGTTGCCAGAATTAATTTTAAGAACGAGCATTTGCTCGTTCTTTTTTTTGCTGTTTTTCAGTTTCAGGCAAAAGGATCCAAGTTTTTCGTGAAGGTGCGAAGGATAAAGGAGACGAGCTTTGAGTCGTCTTCTTTTGTGCAAATAAGTAAATAGTGATATTTGAAGGGCGCGAAATGCATAGTAAAAGCAACAATTTGTTAAAATGGTCAATAAGTAGCCTAGAATGTACCATAAAGTGCAAGCGATTTTGTATTTGCGGTGAACGATTTTAATAGAGAAAAGAGTAATAATATTAAGTGTAAAGAGCAGTTCTTTGAAAACGCTAATTGTGGTAATTAAAAGTTTTAAGGAGGTTTATTATGAGTAAAGAGTTAATGGAAAAACTAAGTAATTCAATTGCTGATGGTGATGAGGTTGGCGCGTTACAGTTCGTGCAGGAAGCACTGGATGCGGGCATGGTTCCCATGACAATTTTGGATGAAGGTGGCACTGCCGGAATGGATATCGTAAACAAGCGATATGATGATGGCGATGCTTATCTGCCGGAGTTGGTTGTCGCAGGCGACACCATGAAAAAAGTGGTAGACGTGATCTTTGAGAGAATCGAAGCTGACGGTGGCGTTGCACAAAAAAGAGGTACAGTAGTTATCGCTCAGGCTGAAGGTGATGTTCACGATATCGGCAAGAACGTTGTAACCGCGCTTCTGGGTGTTAACGGTTTTGAAGTACATGACTTGGGAATCGACGTTCCCTTTAAGAGAATCATTCAAAAAGCTGAAGAAGTGGATGCAGATATCATTGCACAATCTACTTTGCTTACAACTTCACTTCCTTTCCTGGAGGACGTTGTAGCTTACCTCAGAGATACTGGTAAACGCGACAAGTACTTCTACGTTGTCGGTGGTGGCCCAGTTACTACTGATTTTGCAAAACGTATCGGAGCAGATGGTTGGGGCAGAAATGCTTTTGACGCAGTGGAACTCTTCAAAAAGCTGATGACAATGGATTCAGCACCTGAAGAAACCATCATTTTGGATTCTGAGCACCAAGGCTAGGTTAGGGAATAGGAGAATATAATTATGAGTATGAGCAGAAAAGTACAAAAAATCCTGGACAGTTTGGATAAAGCATATACTGGTCCAGTTACTACACTTAAAGAGTGGGACATCAAGACTATTCCTACAGCTATTCGCGGTAAACTGAAGGAACATGGATTGGAAAAGACTTACGATCCTGAGAATCCCATCAACTGTTCTGACGAGTTGGCGGATAAGTACTGGCAGGCTGGTAAAGAACTGGCTTTGGAGCTGGGTCTATTCTGTGAGGACACCGAGCGTGTAATCAAGATCACTGAAGAAGAATATGAGGACACTGTTAGACATTATCAGAGAGAAAACCTCATGGGTACCGGTAAAGATCAGGTTGTTATGAAGCCGAGACGTCCGGAAGATTCCTATCCGCCATTGGTAGCTGCTTCTCTTGGTCTGGTATGCTCTGAAGAGCTATATATTCCTTTGACAGAAGGCATCATCAGATACCCCAAATTGGTTGACGTGCTGCACGGACCGACTTTGGCAACCGTATACGGACGTAAGGTTCGTTCCGGATCTCCTTATGAGACTTTGATGGGTCACTACGAGTCCCAGTTGAAGAAAGAAGTTCTGTGGCGTGCCGATAGAGAAGGCATGTCCTTGACCGGTGTTGCTGGTGCTTGTACTGAGTTCGGTCACCTGGCTGGTGCTCCAGCTATTCCTGGATACGGAAATAATACTATGTCACTTTGCCCGGTAGAACTTAAGTGTACTTTCAGTAACTTCCACAGAATCATCCAAGGTCTGAACTATGGCCACAAACTTAGAGTCGGTGGATTCTCCTATATCGGCGGTTATGCTGGTCCGGTAGAAGGTGCAGTTCTTGCCAACATCGCAACTGAAATCCTGTTGTTCACCATCATGCAGGCTGACTATGTAAGTTCTTACGTATATGACCTGAAGCTGTTCGGTAACTGCGGACGTAAAGCTGTATGGGGTAACTCTGTAGCCATTCAGGCAGTAAGTAGAAACACCAAGTTCATGCGCAATAAGATTGTAAACGAGACTGCCGGTCCTAACACCGACATGTTCCTTTATGAATCTGCAGTAGGTCTTATGAATCACTGTGTATCCGGTGCTTCCAAGACTACCCAGCCTAGATCTGCTGGTGGACGTTACACTGACTACATCACTCCGCAGGAATGCTGGTGGGTAGGAGAGGTATTCAAGTCCTGTGCAGGTATGACCAGAGTAGAAGCCAACGAAGTGGCTAAAAAAGTACTTCCGTTGTATGAAGATCAGTTGGGTCAACCGCCTAAGGGTCAGAGCATCTTCGAATGTTATGATTTAGCTAAACAGGAGCCTTCAGCTGATTACAAAGCCAGAGTTGACCGTGTCAGAGAAGAACTGATTGGTTACGGCATGCCTCTTGGCAAGTGCTTCGAGTAAATTTCCAAAAGTAGTTAGAGTTTAGTGATTAAAACTTCGACGTGATGGAGTTCAATTTGCCTTACATGATAAGGAAACAAGATTAGTGGGACATTCGCGGTAGAAGTTGAAATTCTTGTCGGTTTGCCTATCCCCTAATCGGCAGGTTAAAATTGAATAATGTTATAAAACCGCAGTCTTTGTCGGCTGCGGTTTTTCTATAGGCTTATTTGCTTGCAAACTGTAATTTATTTACATACAATTAAAATGTTAAGGTTGAATGTTCTGCTATTTAGCGTTCGTATATAGGAGGTCTCAAATTGAAGGAAATGACGATCAAGGATTTGATGGATTCCAAATTCTTTACCGGAGCCACTTTGGCAGCTGGTGAGAAAAATATTCAGAATCCGATCCACTCGGTAACCGTACTGGATTCTCCTGATGGGGTGAATTTCCTGAAAGGCGGGGAGTTGGTCCTGACTACGGGCTATTGTCTTAAGAACGGTGAAGCGATGCAGATGAACATCATACAGAAGTTGGCGGACAACGGGGCAGCGGCTCTGGGTATGACATTACGTTATTTTGACAATAAAATGCCAATGGCAATAAGGGATACTGCCAACAGGGTTGGGCTACCCATCATGATATTACCGGATGGTTTTGCTTATGTTGAAATTCACGATTTTATCAATTCATTCAAATCTAGAAGGCTTCAGAAGGGTTTTAAGGAAATCAATAACGCCCTCTATGTCGATGGATTATCCGGTATGGCGGAAACCTTGCACAAGTATACGGATCTCGAGGTTGTCGTATTGTTTGGCGATAGCAAGCATGTCGCACCGACAGATTTTCATATTCCAGATTATCTGCTGGACAAGAATTTGTGGTTTGCAAAAGAAAACAGTGGAATCAAAAGTCAGGATGTAGAAGCATTCACTAGAGAAGTCGGTGGCGATAAGAAGGAATGGTTGAGTGCTGAAATCCGTACACCAGATACGGAAAACGGCCGTATCATTCTGATCAGGGGTGAAAAGGACTTCACATTCGAGGAAGAGCGGTTGCTTGATTATACAGCATCTGTCTGTGCCCTGGAAATCAACTTCATCAAGTCTTTGATATCCATCCAGAGAAAACATAAGAAGAAGTTCCTGGAATCTTTATTCAGCGGTGAGTTTAATAGAGACGAAGCGATCAATCAGGCTAAGAAACTGAATTACATCATCCCGGAAGAAGCGGTGGTCGTGGTCATAAGCCTGGATACAGATGCAGAATTTATAGATGAAGAGCGATTGGAATTCCATGGCAAAAGTATCTATGGAAATAAGGTTGTCCAAGGATTGATGGAGTCCAAGTACTATGTGTTGTTGGCGGAATACAATCAGGAAAATATCGAATTAGCAGAGAAACTGCGCGAGAATATTGCTAAGGATTTGAATAATGTCACTGCAACTGTTGGGATTGGTAGATCAGGAGCATACGGAAATATTGCCGAGAGTTATCACGAAGCTAAGGGTGCCATTCGCATTGGTTCATGCTGTGAGCTGGATAGCAGTGTTTATGAATTCAACAATCTGGGATTCTACCGTTTGCTAATGTCGAACGAATTGGATAAGGAAATGTACCGGTTTTATGAGGATTATCTAAAGCCGTTGGAAAGCAACGATGCCCAGCATAATTCCAATTTGGTAGAAACACTGAAGTGCCTGATCCAGTCCAATTACAAGCACCGGGTGGCGGCAACGGAGATGTTCGTTCATCCGAACACCATCCGATATCGGATTAAAATCATTGAGAAACTGTGCCGCATCAATCTGGATTTGCCAGACAATCGGTTGCTGATGGAAATTGCAGTCAAGATATTACCTTTGGTGGAGAAGGATAAGCGCCAGGATCGTAGATAGTAAACAGACGATGGGTAATAAATGAATATTAAATGAACAGATAGGCCATTTGTGAGTTAATCACAAATGGTCTTTTTAATGCATATAGCAATCGGTTCATATTTGGCTTTGCTGTAATAAATCTGTCACCGAACTGTAACATACCTAGATTAGACTTAAAGAAAACGATAGGAGAAAAAATAGATGTCTAAGAGTATGAATAAGAAAAGATGGATTGTCCTGATGGTAGTGCTAGTTGTAGTAGCTGGTGCTGTTATCGGGTGGATACAGATCAGCGGAGAGGATAGTGCCGTATTGGCGAATGGACAGGACGAACAGATGAAAGTGACTGGTGTGGTCTCTAAAATTGATATTACAGATGAAATCTTCACAGACGGTTTCCTGGAGATGGAATCGGAAAGTGTATATATGGAGACCGATGGTATCGTGGAAGAGGTTCTTGTGGAAGAAGGCGAGTATGTCGAAGAGGGGCAGGTGTTGTTACTGCTATCTCGGGAGAGTATAGAGGAGCAGATCGAGGATGCTACGGTTTCTTTGTCTGATGCAGCTGTCAGCTATGAGGCAGCCAAACGCAATGCCCAAATTGGCGAAACTCTGTATGCTGAAGGAGCGATCACCAAGAACGATTTAATATCCAGACAAGAGAGTTTGACAAAGAGCTACAATACTTACAAATCAAAAAAGAGCAATCTGGAACGCCTATATGAGGACTATGACAACATGGAGGTCAAGGCGGTAGCCAGCGGTATATTGCTGAACATCGTTCCTTCAGTGTCGGATAAGGTCATGGAAGACACTGAAATTGCTGAAATCGCTGTGTCTGAGAATATGACGTTGACTGTCGATATCGAAGAATATGATGTACCGGGGATTTCTGTCGGAACCCAGGCCACCATCACGGTATCAGCATTGGACAAGGATTATGAGGGTACGGTTATTTCTATCGCACCTATTGCCAAGACGAGTGGTACGGTAGCCATGGTGGAAGCGGTAATAGAACTGACTGAAGCCGATCCAACTTTGATTCCAGGATATTCTGCGGATGTTTCCATCAAATCGGTGGATCTTACAGATGTAGTAGCTGTTCCATATACTGCCATCCGGTCATTCGGTGGACAAGATGTCATCTTCCTGATTACGGATGAGGATACTCTTCAGATCCAAGATGTGGAAACCGGTTATGAGGATGTGATCTTCACCCAGATCATGAATGAGGAATTGGTTGGACAGCGCATCATGACGACCACTTTGGCCACCATGCAGGATGGCATGACTTTGGAGGAAGCACAGACTCTGATTGCCGAATCGACGACAACGGATGGGGCTGAAGGGTTGATGATGGTTCCAGGTGCAGGTGGTGGTCTGAGGGGTGGCGGCACCGATGGACAGAGGAAATAATAATGATTAACGTTAGCGGAATAGAAAAGACATATCATACGGGAGAAATCCATTTCAAGGCCCTCAAAGGTATCGATTTCCAGATTGAAGAAGGGGAATACACTTCGATTATGGGGCACTCGGGATCTGGAAAATCGACATTGATGAACATTATAGGGTGCCTGGATGTCTTTGACGAGGGTGAATATACTTTGGATGGAATCGACGTGTCGACCGTGAAGAATGGAGTGCTATCAGATATTCGTTGCCAAAAGATTGGATTCATCTTCCAATCATACAATTTGCTGCCCAAACTGACAGCACTGGCTAATGTGGAACTGCCTTTGATGTATGCAGGAGTAGGCAGGGGGGAACGTAGAGAGCGTGCCAAGGAACTTCTGGCCCAGGTCGGATTGGCCGATAAAGAGAAAAATAAGCCCAATGAGATGTCCGGGGGACAGAAACAAAGGGTGGCCATCGCCAGGGCTTTGGCCAACAATCCGGCCATTCTTCTTGCAGATGAGCCAACGGGCAACCTGGACAGCGCGTCAGGGGATGAGATATTGAAGATTTTTCAGGACATCAATGATCAAGGAGTGACGATCATGATTGTCACACATGAACCGGAAGTGGCTGAGCACACCAAGCGAATCATCACTTTCAAGGATGGACTGATTCTTTCAGATGAACTGGTGAATCAAGTACGAATGGAGGCGGTTTAGATGAAATTCTTGGAACTGATCAAAATCGCGTTCTCCAGCCTCTGGAGCAGCAAAACCAGAACGGCATTATCCATGCTGGGTATCATCATCGGTATCTCCTCGGTTATCGTCATTATTGGTTTTTCCGAAGGGCAAACGCAGGCTATCGAGGAAGAATTTGCTTCTTCTGGTGCCAATCGCTTGAGCGTATCAATCACAAGTAATGTGTCCCGCAGCGATTTATTCACAGTTGAGGACACTTCGATGATTCAAAAGGCGTATTCAGATCGAGTGTCCTTGGTATCCCCGGTCATCAATGAAACGGGTAGTTACAGCCTTAATCGTGAGGATTACACAATTCAGGCGGTGGGGGCAGACGGGGATTATGAAGAAATCTTCGATCTAGAGATTATTAACGGAGATTTCTTTACGGACGCTGATCTGGAGCGTAGGTCGGACCTGGTGGTACTGGATAACCTCTTCGCCACAGAAGTATTCGGAAGCGATCAGGTTGTGGGTGAGAAGATCCTGATCGATTATGAGGGATATAAAAGGGAGTACACCATTGTCGGTGTATACGAGTCAGCTGAACAAACAGGTCTCTACGTCGATGACAGTAACAAGACTATTTATGTACCATACACCAGTTTTCCCACCTACAATGGGACATTTAGAAGTATAGAAATAGAACTGGTTGACTCGGAGAATGTGACAGCTGACGGAGAAACCATCGTTCAGATGCTGGAAAAAATTCATGAGAATGAAGGTGAGGATTTATACCGTACTTTTTCACTGTCGAGTATCGCGGACATTATGGAAACTGTCATGGGTACCATGACATTGGTATTGGTCGCCATTGCAGCCATATCGTTGCTTGTAGGCGGAATCGGAGTTATGAATATCATGCTGGTCAGTGTGACTGAGCGTACCAGGGAAATCGGTGTCCGCAAAGCCATTGGTGCCAAGCAGAGAGATATACTGATCCAATTCGTAATCGAGGCCATCGCCATTACCGGGTTGGGTGGCGCATTGGGTGTGCTCATTGGGATTGCGTTACTGGCTTGGACTACACCGATGCTAGGGGTACCACTGGTGATTTCCCCCTGGGCCATCGGGCTGGCAGTCGGTTTCTCCAGCTTGCTGGGTGTGTTCTTCGGAATTTATCCGGCCTACCGCGCTTCATCGCTGGCACCGGTCGATGCTTTGCGCCATGAATAGAAAGGGAATGAAATGAATAAATTAGTAAGGAAAACCGCAGTTGTGCTAGTGCTAGGCAGCCTCATTGCGGGGATGGGGATTCTACCATCTGCCGCAATGGCTGAGGAAGGTGTGGAGGTGGCGATACCTGATAGCTTGAGCCTGGAAGAGTCCATCGACTATGTAATGGAGCATTCTGAATCGCTAGCCCTTCTTGATGATAAGGTTGAATTGAAAGAAGAGGCTTTGGACGAAGCTTGGGATCAATACAAAGATTATGAGGATGGTGTCCTGAACAAGGATAATATAGACAACCTGAAGAGAGCCCTGATCCGCAACCAGTACTACATCAAGTCGGCACAGGCGGACTACGACAAGGCGCTTGAAGATTATGAGGCGGAAAAAGAACAAACTGTCTATGACGCGACCCAGAAGTTCTACCAGCTGCTTTTAGCTCAAGACAACCTTGAGAGCACTGAGACTTCCTATGCCCGCGCCCAGGACAACTTGGAATTGGCTAATCTCAGATATAAGCTGGGCGATGCCACCTCTCTTGAAGTGGTCCAGGCAACCAACCGAGTTACTGAAGCGTATAATGATCTTCAATCCAACAAAGAGAGTCTGCACCTGAAACAGATGGAGTGGTACCTGTTCTTGGGACTGTCCTATGATGATGAGGTCATACCGGAAGGTTCCTGGGTAGAACTGGTCGCACCAGATCTGACAGGGCTTACTGATCCTTCTGAATTCAGTGGGTTGGTCGAGGCAACCTTCGCAGTGGAATCAGCGGTGGATAACCTTGAGCTGGAAACCATCCAGTATGAGGCCTTTGTTAACATCTACCACAAAGTGAATAAGGAGTATGATCAGTATAAATATGAGTATGATCAGGCTACGAACAGTTATAACCAGACAGTGAACCAGGCTTGGCTTGCTGTTTACGGCGATTACTACAGCCTGATGGGAAAGGATAGGAACTATCAGGAGAGCGTGGCTAGTCTGGAGTACCAGGAGGAGCTATACCGTATGCAAGAATTGAAGTACTCCTTGGGAGAAACCTCTTTGGATAGTCTTCTGGATTCCGAACAGAGTTTGTACAACGCTGCTCTTCAGAATAATCAACAGAAAATGAATTTGTTGTTGGGAACGTTAGCATGGCAGAACCAATACCAATAACTGAGTTAAGGCGGATTATAATCCGCCTTTTTAATTTGTACGGGTGGATTTTAATCTATGAAAAGTTTTTCAATTCCATAAGAAAATGATATCATAGATAAAGGACTAATTTGCTATGAACAAGTAGTAATGGAAAGCAAGGTGGAGTATGAAGACAAAAAAGAACATGTCAATCACTGAGGTGGCTGAACAGGCAGGAGTTTCCATCACTACTGTGAGTCGTGTGCTTAACAATCCTGACAAGGTCAAGAAATCAACCTATGAGAAAGTAATGAGGGTTGTCAATGATCTTAATTATGAGAGTAATTCATTGGATCTTCGTCTGGCAAGGGACCGAGTGAAACTGGTAGCCATATTTACCCCTACTGTTGAGAGTGAGAGCTTGAATGAGATATCCCGGGGAGCATTGGAGGAACTGGAGAGGAATGACATTGATTCCTTCATCTGGAATGCCAACGAGAGCACCTATACGGAAATGCGTACGTATGCCGCATTGCAGCAAGCTCAGGTGAGTGGTGCTGTCTTCATCATGAGTTGCGTGGAAGACTTTTCCATCAGCAAGGTGTTGCAGCAGATGCCGGTCGTGGTTATCGAACGAAAAGTGCCGGAGGAGAATGAAATCGATACCATCTATGTCGATTCCGCCGAAGGTATGGATAGGTTGGTAGGGTATCTGCACCAGCTGGGGCATCGGCATATCGGTCTGCTCTGCGGCGATATCACCGGCTCTAGCGCCTCGGAGAAAACCAATGCTTACAGGAAATCCATCGTGGACCGGGGAATGGAGTGGGACGCATCGAGGGTGGTATCTTCCGGTTGGACCAGGAAGTGTGGTTATATGGGTCTGAAACAGGTGCTAACCATGCACCCGGAGACGACGGCGACGATATGTTTGAGCGATGAGCTGGCAACCGGGGCCATCAATTACGTCCAGGAAATCGGTTTACACTGCCCCCAGGATATATCTATAGTGGGTTTTGACAACACACCAAGTGGTGAATTCAACTATCCCAAACTTACAACCTTATCCTATCCCAACTATGAAATGGGCCAGATGGCTGCCAGGAGTATTATCAACCGCTTGAACGATTGGAAGCTTGATCCCAAGAAAATGGTCTATCCCCTTAATTTGCTGGTTAGAGATTCAAGTGGTCCAGTAAGGGAAGAAGAGTGAGAGAATCTACTAGTAAAAAGATCATAGTATCAAATGAAGCAGGCCTTATGGTCTGCTTTTTTGGCGCCGGTGCTTAAACTGTAGGTCTAACACTGTGCAAGAAGATGTAGCTGGTAATTGGTTTATAAATAATGAAAAAATTTTCATAAAGAGTTGAAAAAAATAGTAAAATTGAGCAGGAAAAAAGAAGGAGACAGCGAATAGTTAGTTATAACCACAATAAGCAAAGAAGCTCAGTATTAGAAAAGGAGTACGAAAATGGAAGAGAGATTGTCAAAAGGAATTGTTGAGGCTTTTAACGAGTACGATGATGATGCAGTAATTGAACTCATCGAAGAGGCACTGGAGGCAGACGTGAATCCTTTAGAAGTGCTGGATGTGATGTCCAAAGCGCTAGAGGATATTGGAGTATGTTTCTCCAATGGGGAGTTGTTCCTGCCGGATATGATTATGGCAGGCGAAGTGATGACCGAAGCGATGAACACATTGAAGCCGGCTATCATGGCCAATGACGACTACGTACCGTCAGGAAGAAAGATAGTGATTGGAACGGTAAGCGGTGACCTACACGATATCGGGAAAAACATGGTCAAGATGATGTTTGTATCCTCCGGCTACGATGTGATAGATCTGGGGACCGACGTTTCGGCAGAAGCGTTCTATAATGCGAGCAAAGAAGAAAACCCGGATGTTATAGCTATTTCATCCTGCATGAGTACTACGGTACCCAATATGAGAGATGCGATTGATCTTCTGAAGGCCAAAGGTTTGCATGAAAAGCATAAAATTGTCATCGGTGGCGGATCAGCGAACAAAGAACTGGCCAGTGAACTGGGTGCATTCTGCTACGGCGGAGATGATGCTTACCAGGCGTTGAAAACTATCAAAGAGTTATTTGCTTAGTTGCTACTGAAGTGGAATAAAACCAGGAGGATAAGAACATGGCATCAGATAAGTTTTGGGAAATAATCAGCCGGGGAGAAACGGGCGTGCCGCTCACGACCCAGGAATTTGACATGAAGGTCTTCAAGAAGGCCAAAAAGTTAGCTAAGAAATATGAGCTCAAGTTTGATCCGGAGAACATCGTAATGACAGACGATGACCTGATCGACAATGCGTTTAAAGCAGGGGTAGAATTGCTGTTGGATCTGGGTATCTTCAACATCGATTCAGGAAAGGTCATCAACATCACTGAAGAAGAGATCTTTGACATCCTCAGACGTTCCAGCTCTGTCATCGAACTGGGTGATGGAAAAGATAAGATCATGCTGAAGCGCAGAACCATCGAAGACCCTGATCTACCGATCATCGTCGGTGGATGTGGCAACCAGGTAACTGAGGATATTCGCTACAAGCTCTATCTGGCTTACGCTATGAATCCAATGATTGACTATATAGAACCCCTACCTCCCTACAAATTCAGAGGCATGCTGGTGAAAGCCGGTACACCGTTCGAATTACAGGCTTGCTTAGACAATATTTCATTGTACCGTAAGGCTTGTGCCGTTGCTGGCAGACCGGGTACCCCAATCAAGGGTAAGGATGGTGTGAGTGCTGTTGCGGATATCGCTACCAACCGGGAAGATTACGGTTACCGTAAGACAGATCACTCCAATGTATACTTCAAACCTCAGATGAAGACCACCTATGAGGATCTGAACCGGGCAGCCCAATACACGCAGTACGGCTCCTATGTGAGTACTGCAGGTTGTGCCTATATCGGAGGATTCTGCGGCGACGTTGAAGGTGCAGTGATCTGCTGCATCGCTGAATCGATTGCCGGTATCATCGTTTATAACGGTGTCATCAATGCACCGTGTGTAATGGAAAGTCTATATCCCAGCCAGACGACCAAAAAATCTCTGTGGGGTACAAACTTAGCCTCAGCAGCCATGAACAAGCATACCAACATTCCTGCTGTTTGGGGTTCATACATGTCTACTGCAGGTCCCTGCACAGATATGCTGATGTATGAAATCGCTGTAGCTGCCATCGGTACGGTAATCATGGGTAACAATCCCTTCGGCTGTGCACCCAACCAAGGTGTGACAGTCAACTACTGCACCCCGATGGAAGGACAGTTCATGGGTGAGGTTGCTTACGCGACAACCTTAATCGACAGAAAGAAAGCCAACGAAATCAGCAAGTTGTTGATCCCCAAATACGAGGAACGATTGTTGGCTAAGACACCACCGAAAGGAAAGACATTCCAAGAGTTGTATAATCTCGATACCCTGCTGCCGAACCAGGAATATGTTGAGCTCAAAGATAAGATTTGGGAGGAACTGGAAGAGATGGGCTTGAAGAAGTTCGAGTGGAAAAGGTATTAAGATAACAAAAATAGAAGTTTAAAAGAAAAATGAATATTTTGGCATATGTGTCGATGCGACTCATATGCCATGTCTAGGGGATTGGTCCAGGTATCAGCTTTTGAAAGCTAGGATAGGTAGCATTTAAGATCGAGGGCCAATATGATGTTTTCTTTTCCTTAAGGAAAAGCGAAAGGTGATGAATATGAGAAAACTTACTGCCATGCTATTGGTTTTACTAATTGCGATCACTTTCATACCAGGTTGTTCGAATAATACAGCAGAAGAACCTGTTGCAGAACCTGCCGAAGCCAATGGAGATGTTCCGGCTGAAGTAGCAGAAGAGCCATTGAAAGCAGCATGTCTGATACCCGAATCCATCAATGATGGCGGTTGGAGCGCTGCGGCTTATTATGGTCTTTTGAAGATTGAAGAAGTATTTGGCGCCGAGATTTCCTATACTGAAAATGTAGAACTTTCGGACCATGATGAAGTGTTCCGTATGTATGCGGAGCAAGGCTATGATGTTATTTTTGCCCACGGCAATGAATTTGCCGACTCCGCGGCGCGAGTTGCACCGGACTATCCGGAAGTGCAATTTTGTGTGACAGCCAGTGTCGCCCTGCAAGAATCCAACTTGTCTTCGCTGAATACTGATAATGCGGAACAGGGATTCATTGAAGGGGTTGTGGCTGCCATGGTCACCAAAAGCGATGTAGTTGGCATAATTGGTGGTATGGACATTCCTTCCATCTCGGATTCTGTCATCGGATTTGAATTGGGTGCGAAGTATATTAACCCAGACATTAAAGTTCTCAGCACCTACGTAGGTGATTTTGTAGATGCTGCCAGGGCCAAGGAAATCGCTACTTCTATGATCGATGGAGGTGCGGATGTACTGATGCACAACGCAGGTCCAGCCGGTAACGGTATGTTTGAAGCTTGCGAAGACGCTGGTGTATATGCTCTTGGTTCCATCGTGGATCAGGCTGAAGTGGCCCCTAACACCATCGTAACCTCAGGTATCGCTGATATGCCTATGGCATTTAAAGTCTTTATTGACATGTATCTTGAAGCAGGTACGCCTATTGCCACAACAGTAGCCTTGGGCATCAAAGAAGACACCGTGTACCTGGCTCCGTACCATGAGTTTGAAGATGTACTTACTGCTGAGCAGAAGGACGGAATCAACCAGGTTATTGAAGATATTAGAAGCGATGCTTTGGATATCCGCGATTTAGGTACCTTCAGTATGTAGTTCAGATATATTCTGTATGTAGTGCAAATAGAAATGGGCCTAGGATGAGCATTTGCTCATCCTGATCCCCGGCCCGATTAGGAGTTTGTATTACAATAATTACAACAATCACAATATTCTTACATTGTATATATAGCATCATTGAAATGGCATCATTGGAATAGCAGAATGGTACAACCGGTCCTGGTAGGATGCCACTTCCGGAGCAATGGACAGTACGCAACCACCTGTCAGTAAACAAAACTAAGGCCCGTTATGCGGGTTCTTTTAGTGCGGAGAGGTAAATCATCTCGGCATTGGTTGTTGCTAGGCTGGATATTTTCAAGTTTGTGGGGCTTGTAAGGAACTAGGTATATGGCCCCCCGCAGTAATACCTCGAAAAAGAACTGTAATTGTGTCACCTGTCTAACTTAATGCAAATAGAAAGGTGGATCTCGACCATATAATTATCTGATTTTGTGATTCGCACAACTTAATAAGGGCCAGTTTGTTAAAATGATCAAAATTCTCTTTTTGCAGAGCCTAAAAACTAGTGTCATATTGTTAATACCGGCAAAGGCATTCCGGGTATCAAAAGCCAATTTAATTAATAGTAAGTCGAGAAGTTGGAATTTGATTGAAAAGGAGGGAATGTTACAGCTACTACCTGACAATTGACGAACACAGCATAGAGAATTCTTGGGGATAAGGATTCGTATTGAACACGGATGACAGTACGCAACCACCTGTCTGTAAATAAAACTAAGGCCCGTTATATGACGGGTTATTTCTATTTGCATAGAGGAGGATAAATATGGCTAACGCACAATGTTCTGTCAAAGAACCATTGATCTCGATGGGCGATACGAATGGTATTGTCTATGTATTTGCTGGCAATTTAGGAACCTTCATACTGGTCGCAGCTACCTTGATTGGTTTTGGCTGGCCCACAGACCTAGTATTCTTTCGGGTAATGCCCGGTATGGCAATGGGTCTTTTGGTGAGTGGTCTCTACTACACTTGGATGGCCAAGCGACTGGCAAAGAAAGAATGCCGTAATGATGTAACAGCACTGCCATCCGGACTTAGTACACCGGTAGCATTCTTGTATCTTTTCGGAATTATTGCTCCATTGCAGTTCGGACTCGGTTTGCCTCCCGAAGAAGTATGGAAAGCCGCTATGGCTGCCTGCTTCCTAGGTGGTGTGATTGAAGCCTGTGGCGCGTTCATGGGACCAATCATCAAGAAGTATCTGCCACGTGTGGCCATGCTGGGCACCCTGGCTGGTATCGCTATCCTGTGGATCGCGACCAAAGGTCTGTTCGAAATCTACTCATTGCCTGCATTAGGAATGCCAGTTCTGATCATCGCCATCCTGGGCCTGATCGGTGGATACAAACTGCCCAAGAAGATTCCACCCTTGGTAGTATCCTTGCTGGTAGGTATCGCATTAGCCTTGGCTATGGGAGAAGCAAAAATCGTCTTGGACGGCGTAGGCAAACTGTACCCGCCCAAACCTTCCATAAGCTCCATCATTACTGGATTTAAATATATCATGCCTTACCTGAACGTCATCATCCCGATTGAGATCTACAACTTCATTGAGACCATGGACAACGTGGAAAGTGCCCAAGCGGCAGGCGACAACTACAATGTAGGTGAAGCTCAGTTTGCTGACGGCGTAGCTACCATGATCGGCGCATTGTTCGGCGGCGTTTGCCCCAACACTGTATGGATGGGACACCCGGGA
>DAOUPV010000077.1 GCA_030625965.1 Clostridia bacterium | reverse complement strand
TCGCCTGGGCGACTGGGGGAGGTATGGTGCCGGAAGAAATCATGAAAGACTACATCCAGGAAGGGAAATACCTGGTGAAATAGAATTTGCATGCTTAACGTGAAAAGGATCCTCCGTGTGGAGGATCCTTTTTATATGGTTCCAATTACTTTTTTTATTGATGATTAGTTGCTGCTCTTCAGGATATCCCGGATTTCAGTAAGAAGGACTTCTTCTTTGCTCGGTTCGGGAGGTGCAACAGGTGCGGCCGCTTCTTCCTCTTTTTTCTTGGTGATCATCTTAATGATGATGAAGATGGTGAATGCGATGATCAAGAAATCAACGATGGCCTGAATGAAAGATCCGTAAAGGATGGCTACCTCGGCCAGGTCTCCGCTGGCAGGTGTAATGACATATTTTAAGTCTGCAAAGCTCACACCACCTAGCAGGGTGCTGATGGTCGGCATGATGATGTCGTTTACCAAGGAGGAGATGATGGCTTTGAATGCACCACCAATGATGACCGCCACGGCCAGATCCATAACGTTACCTTTTAGCGCAAATTCTTTAAACTCTTTAAGCATTGAATGCTCCTTTCGAAGTAAGAAATATAAAACCTATCATCATTGTACAGGATAGGTTTCTTGGCTGCAATATAGGATGCTATGTTGTGTTGTGGAAAGGCAACGGAACGCATTGGAAGATATAAATGGTGACCAATTTACAATATAACAGTATACTTATAGTGTAATATATATACTGAAAAATATAAGCTGACGATATTGTGGGGAAGAAAAGGGCAAATAAAAAGGGCCGACATGGTCGGCCCTTTGGTATATCATAATTATTATGCTACGTTATCCTTTTTGATAACGCTTTCCAAGCTAGGTGTCTTAACCATGAAGGTCATTGCGCCACCGATGACAGCCAGTACTGCTGCTACCATGAAGGTGGGTTTTAGTCCGCCCAGGCTGGCTACGATGACAGGGCCGACTAAAGCGGCGATTCCGTAAGCCTGGTAAACGATACCGTAGTTGGCGCCAACGTTCTTGCTGCCGTAGAACTCACCGGTAAGGGTGGGGAATACTGCCAGGAAACCACCGTAGGTGAAGGCGATACCTGCCAGGCAAGCGAAGAACAGGAAGTAGTTCAAGGCTACCATACTCATGATCAGCATGCTGACTGCGGTGACCACGAACATGATGAAAATGACTTTGATTCTTCCTAGTTTGTCAGAAAGACCACCCAGGATGATACGGCCGCCGGCATTGAACAAGGCGATCAGTGATACAGCGTTGGCTGCTACAACTGGAGAGAGACCAGCAAGCTGAACACCGATGTCTTTAGCCAGTCCGATAACCAACAGTCCAGACATGCAACCGAAGAGGAACATGATGAAGATCAGGTAGAACTCTTTGGTTTTAATCATTTGCTTCATGCTGAAGTCGTTAGTTGAAGCTACTGCCTTAACTTGGTTGGTAGCGCTGGCTTCTGGTACAGCCAGGAATTGAGCTCCGATGATGCCCATAGCCATGAAGATGACACCCAAGTAGAAGAAGGTGGAAGATACGCCGACTGATGCGATCAAGCTTTGGATAACTGATTTGAAAATCAGACTACCACCACCGAAAGCGCCTACTGCGATACCAGTGATAAGACCTTTTTTCTTAGGGAACCATTTTGCCAGGGTGCTGATGGGGCAGACGTAGGCGAAACCTACACCGGATCCGGCCAGTACACCATAGCTCAAGTAGAGCATGGGCAAGGTGGTTGCTTGTGAGGACAACATAAGACCCGCACCGTAGAGTAGTCCACCGATGGTAGCTACCAGTCTCGGACCTTTTTTGTCCTGCAGTCTACCAGAAATCAGAGTAGACAGGGCGAAGAAGAAGATGGCGATTGAGAAAGTCAGTACAACTGCGCTTTTGTCCCAACCGAACTTATCCATCAAAGGCTGGTTGAACAGGCTCCAAGAGTAGATGGCACCCATGCAGATTTGCAGCAGTATGGCACCGAAAAGTACGAGCCACCGATTGTTTACTTTGCTTTTCATAATAACCTCCGAAAATTTAGTATAAAAATAAAATGAGGAATCCGAACAGACCATAGTCTGTGGGGGTTCCTAGATAAACTCATTAGTGCAATATGTTTCTTATGCGCTATGTACGGTCCAGTGCTCGTCGACCCAAAGGCCGATGATTTTGGTATCCGGTTGCCACTCTTGCACCAGCTTGCAGGATTCCTGGATCTGCTGAATCTGCTCTTCACGCTCAGCGGGATTGCCGCCGCAGTCGTGATGGCCAATGATGGCAATCAACTCTGAAAGATGTTTTTCGACGGAAACGGATACCCTTTTGCGTATTGATTCCACCGTGCTAACCGCTATGTTTTCGGATAGGATTTTGTTTGGGCCCGGCTCGGTGATGTTGTCAATGTAGTCGGCTCCCGTTTCTTCCATTAAATATTTGATTACCGGTAGTTGTACTCGTCCATCCATGCAATTGATGGTGGTGATGAATTTCTTGTTTGATTCCAAAGTTGTTCTCCTCACACTTTTAGTACATCGCTAGTATATAGTGGTTTGTTCCTTTTGTATATCAAAACATTAGATAAAATGAAATATTATTAAAAAAATGTAACCCGAGTTAAAGAAAGATGTCTAAATCAGACGTTTAGACATCTGACGAGAGCAGTCGTGACAAAGGGTGGAAATAGTGGGGGATTTCTAGGTGAAATTTATTTCACATGCATGCCAAATTTAATTATTAATCTAGCTCGTGATAAAATATCTATGGAGAGGTATTAGTATGAAAAACATTGTTACACAAATACAGTATTTGTTCTCTTTCATGAGAATAGGAAAATGATGGCATAATATATTTACGTAGTTATTAACTTATGGGGTAGGGGATAATAAAGGGAGTGTTATTGTGAAAAAGAAGACTCTTATACTTCTGGCTATTGCTGTAGTAGCAATGGGTGTATTGGCACTTATACCAAACGTAGCACTTGGAAGTGAGCCAGGATGGTATTCTTGGCTTAAAATCATCGTCGGTTTAGGTGCATTATATATCGGCATAAAAAAAGACTAATATTAGATATTTTCATTCAATCTACTAAATGATAATTCTCCTACCCTGTATTGAAAATTAGAGCCTTCGGGCTCTTTTTTTTATGCAAACCCGGGATAACCTCCTAGTTGTCTATTATGATTACGGAAATAAATTGGGGGATACTTTGGTGGAAGAAAAAAGGATCTAAACATCCTTCAATAAGTATGTTGGTGCGGCCCTGATAGGAGCGGGGTGCTGCTCTGCGCTGTATAGTTTGCTTATTGGTTTAGGAGCTGCGCCAAACGGTATAGATGAAATGGCTTATATACTGTTTGGAAGGATATTGCTTCCATCGCTAGTAGTAATTGGTGTAGGTGCACTTGCCAGACTGGTAATGGAAATAAAGCTGAGCATGAATAAATAACTTGATCAGGGCAGCAAAGCTCTTTCCTATATACCAAAAAGTCCCGAGAACCCATCTAACAGGTCTCGGGACATCTTTATATCTTAGTTGAAGTATCTCTTCAGCATACCGGCGAAAGCGGAGCCATGTCTGGCTTCATCTTTGCACATTTCATGCACGGTATCGTGAACGGCGTCATAGCCCAGTTGCTTAGCTTTGGTAGCCAGGTCTTTTTTGCCAATGCAAGCGCCGTGCTCGGCATCTACACGCATTTCCAGGTTCTTCTTGGTGTCAGCTTTAACCACCTCGCCCAGTAATTCAGCGAACTTTGCTGCGTGCTCGGCTTCTTCGAAAGCGATACGCTTGTAGGCTTCTGCAATTTCAGGAAATCCTTCGCGGTCGGCCTGTCTGGACATCGCCAGGTACATGCCTACTTCGGTGCACTCGCCCATGAAGTTGTCACGAAGCCCCTGTACTACCTCTGGATCCAGGTCGGCTGCGATACCGATCTTGTGCTCATCGGCCCATACCAATTCGGCACTATCATCCATCTTATTGAACTTGTCACCACTCACCTTGCACTGGGGACACTGTGCTGGGGGCTCGGTGCCCTCGTGAACATAACCGCATACACTACATACATATTTACTCATCTGTCTTATCCTCCTTTTGGACTTTACAAGCGGGGCAATAGCCCGCGTAATAGATTTGGATCTGGTCTACCTCGAATTCTTTGAGCAAGGGGGATTTGAAATCATTAGGATCCAAGCCCTCGATATCCATAACCTGTCCGCACCCTTTACAGAAAAAATGGCTGTGGGTAGAGTGGTCCGCATCATAGCGGGTCTTTTCATCCTCGATGGTGATTTTCTGGATGATATGCTCTTCCACCAGCAGGTGAAGACTGTTGTAGATCGACGCTTTGGATAATGTCGGGATACGTTCCTTCAGATCCAGATAAATCTGGTCCACGCAGGGGTGTTGGTCTGTACCCAGAAGATAGGATAAGACCTCCAACCGAATGGATGTAGGTTTAACGTGCCCGTCCCGCAGAATCTGTTCCGCCTGTTTCTTGGTATTCATGGCGCACCTCGTTTGTAATGATTACAAATTTATAATAAATATAAAAGAGTGAAAAGTCAATATATAACAGCAAAAAAAATCACCCCGAAAGGTGATTTTTTAATATGTTCCTATTTGTATGAGCTTTGTTCCGGTTTAGGCGTTCTGTTTGGTGAAGTTCAGAAGGCCGCCGGCCAGTACGATCTGCACGAAACGCTCGCTCAGATCATGGGTCACTACATAGTCGAGATCTTTGGTTTCGTTACGGATGGTCAGCTCGTTGGATTCAGGCAGCGTCTCACGGATCTTGTCGAATACAAGGACATCACCCAGCTCGATGCTGTCATAGTCTACTTCATTCTTGAAGGTCAGAGGCAGAATGCCGAAGTTCACCAGGTTGGCCTTGTGGATTCTGGCGAAGCTTTTGGTGATTACAGCTTGCACACCCAAGTACATGGGGGCCAGAGCTGCATGCTCCCGGCTGGATCCCTGTCCGTAGTTGTGTCCGCCAACGATGAATCCGCCATTTTTCTCCTGGGCCCGGTTGCAGAACTCTTCATCGTTCTGACAGAACACGTGCTTGGAGATTTCCGGGATGTTGGAGCGCAGAGGCAATACCTTGGCGCCCGCTGGCATGATGTGGTCGGTTGTGATATTGTCTTCGACTTTCAGCAGGACTTCCTTCTCGATGCGCTCTTCCACCGGTACCTTGATGGGTAGCGGCTTGATGTTCGGTCCGCGTCTTACTTCTACTTCTTCCGGGGTAGCGGACGGAGCGATGATCATGCGGTCGTCAATGATGAATGACGTGGGCATGGGGATGTCGTCAAAATCTTCAAGATCCCTGGGATCAGCCATGGTGCCCTTAAGGGCGGTGGCAGCAGCCGTTTCCGGGCTGGTCAGATAGATATCTGCGTCCGCTGTGCCGGATCTGCCCTTGAAGTTACGGTTGAAGGTACGTACGGATACGCCCTTGGAGCAGGGAGCCTGTCCCATGCCGATGCAGGGACCGCAAGCGGACTCCAGAATTCTGGCGCCGGCTTCGATCAGGACGCCCAAAGCACCGTTGTCTGCCAGCATCTTGTATACCTGACGGGATCCCGGTGAGATGACCAGAGACACATCGGGGTGGACCATTTTGCCTTTAAGGATAGAAGCAACACGCATCAGATCCATATAGGAGGAGTTGGTGCAGCTGCCGATGGCTACTTGGTTCACTTTCATGTCGCTCAATGAAACGACGGTCTTGATGGCATCCGGACTGTGAGGGGCCGCTGTCAGAGGCTCCAATGTGTCCAAGTTGATTTCAATGGTTTCGTCATAGGTGGCATCCGCATCGGGGACCATCTCTTGGAAATCGCTTTCACGGTTCTGGGCAGCCAGGAAGGCTTTGGTAGTCTCGTCACTGGGGAAGACCGAGGTGGTCGCGCCCAGCTCGGCGCCCATGTTGGTGATGGTAGCACGTTCGGGAACGCTCAGGGTTTTCACGCCAGGGCCGGTGTATTCAACAATTTTTCCTACTCCGCCTTTGACAGAGATGATTTCCAGCACTTTCAAGATGATGTCCTTGGCGCTCACGTAGCGTGACAGGGAACCGGTCAGGTTCACTTGGACCACCTTGGGCATACTCAGATAGAAAGGACCGCCTGCCATGGCAACTGCTACGTCCAGGCCGCCGGCACCGATGGCAATCATGCCCAGACCACCGCCGGTCGGGGTATGGCTGTCAGAACCCAGCATGGTTTTTCCAGGTACGCCGAAACGCTCCAGATGGACTTGGTGGCAGATGCCGTTTCCGGGTCTGGAAAAATAGACGCCGTGCTTGTTGGCTACTGTCTGCAGGTACAGGTGGTCATCTGCATTCTCGAAACCGGATTGCAGCGTGTTATGGTCCACATAACTCACTGAGAGATCGGTCTTCACCTGATCCACTCCCATGGCCTCGAATTGCAGGTAAGCCATGGTGCCGGTCGCGTCCTGAGTCAGCGTCTGGTCGATGCGTATGGCTATTTCTTCTCCCGGATTCATGGTTCCTTCAACCAAATGAGCCGAGAGGATTTTTTCTACGATATTTTTTCCCATTTTACTCCTCCTGATCACTATATTTGTTTCGCACTAAATATATCAGATAAGCCTGCCTGCGTAAAGAGAATCGCTTCAGCCCTTTTCTTATTCTTTTACTATTGGTACTAAATTGGGTAAAATAGAATAAGACATACGCAAACAGGAGGAAAACATGAACATCGTATTGGTAGAACCGGAGATTCCAGGCAACACCGGGTCCATTGCCAGAACCTGCGCTGCAACCAGCAGCAAGCTGCATCTGGTGCGGCCCCTGGGTTTTTCCATTGAGGATAAATATCTGAAGAGAGCGGGACTGGACTATTGGCCACTGGTGGACATCACTTACTATGATTCCATTGAGGAAGTGTTGGAGAAGCACGCCAGTGCCTCATTCCATTTTCTTACGACCAAAGCCAAGCATTCCTATGCGGATGCCAGCTTCGGGCCGGATGACTTTCTGGTCTTCGGCAAGGAGACCAAGGGCCTGCCGGAAGACCTGATTAATGCCAACCAGGAAAGCTGTTTCAGGATCCCCATGGTGGACCTGAAGGAAGCTAGAAGCCTGAACCTGTCTAACGCAGCTTGCATCGTACTGTACGAGGCACTCAGACAGAACGGTTTCGAGGGTCTTCGTTAATATGGTACGAATCGGGGTTATCTCAGATACCCATGTGAGACGCGAATTCTCATCTTTGCCACCGGAGGTATTTGCGGCATTTGACGGTGTGGATCACATCATCCATTGCGGAGATATTAACCGAGTGGAGGTGTTGGATGAACTGGGCGCCATCGCTCCATTCACTGCGGTGTTCGGGAACACCGATCCCTACGAAACGGCCTTGGCCTTGCAGCATCAGGTCACAATCAATTTGGGCGGATTCCATATCGGAGTGACCCACGGGGAAGGATTTTCCGCAGCCAAGCGCAATGCCTTGAAACGCTTTCGCGGTATGAAGCTGGACATCCTGCTCTACGGACACAGCCACTGCCCCGAGCAGACTATGGAACAGGGGGTTTATTGCCTGAATCCGGGGTCCGCTACCAAACCACGCTGCACCACCAGGGGAACGGTAGCCATACTCAGCCTGGGAGAGACAATAGAGAGTGAAATTATTCATCTATAGAGAGCAAGGAGGACAAAATGAAAAAATCTATGGTACTTACCGGTATCACACTACTATTGGTGGGATTGATTTCCCTGCTTGGAGCCACAGATGTGATACCGTTGGACATGGGCTTAATTTGGCCGCTGTCGCTTCTTTTGCCGGGACTGTTTTTCCAGATCATATTCTGGGTGAAGCGGGACCGCTTCGGTGAGGAGATCCTGATACCGTCAGGAATCCTGATCGTGTATGCTTTGTTTTTCTATGTGGCCGAAGCCAGAGGCTATACAATCCTGGCAACAGGCTGGCCGGTCTTTCCGCTTGGCGTCGCCTTGGGTTTCCTGCAGACATATCTGTTTGGCAGCCGCAAGCCAGTCTATCTGCTCATCGGTCAGACCTTGCTGATCTTTTCAGTGTTGGCTGTACTCTTCAACTCGTTGGGCATTGATCTGGACGGCATACTGTTCCCGGTAATCCTGATATTTTTAGGAATTTCGGCTGTAATTCAGGCCTTTTGGAAGGACCGTAGCTAGGAAAATTTTGGAGGAAATGGCACAATTCGTACACCTGCATAACCTATTCTGGACTTGCTTCTTGTGAATACTGAAAGAGCACTGAAAGGTTGATAGCCATACGATTCTAATTTCATTCTATGTGAAGGATAGAAAATCAATAAGGATATAAGGAATGCGTTAGGATAAGGTTTACAATATGAGCTTGTAGGTGCTCATGATTATTCTATAAAATGTAAAAAGGTCATTTGCTTATTCGATTGACCTTTTTTATGTGCCGAATAGGATAATCAAAGTATTAGAATGTTTTGAGCATTCAGGAGAAATGGTTTATAGAAAGTATCAAAGTATGAATTAGATGAATCTATAAGATCTTATTTATCAAATGAGTATCAGAAGACTTCCACCTCTATAGGTGGTGAGATGAATGATATAAATATCCGTGAAAGCCTTTTAAAAATGCCACAATGTGATATAATGAGAACAAATGTTCTGGTGGCGAGGAGGTGAAACAGTGAAGCTATCTTGCAAATTGTACATGGATTTCAGTTTAAAGCAGTTAACAATCATCGAAGAACTATCTTACCATACGACCAAGCTCTACAATATCGCCAATTATGAATGCAGAGAGAACGGATTCATGTCCTACAGAAAAATGAATGATTTCTTCGGAACCAACTGGCACAAGGAGTACATGCATTCCCACAACTACCAGCAGGTGCTCAGGGTCCTAGAGAAAGACTGGAAATCATTCTTCAAGGCCTCTGAAGACTATAAGAAGAATCCGCACAAGTACAAAGGGCGACCGGCTCCTCCCAGGTACAAGAATCACGATTTCAAGAAAAACCAGGTCATCTTCACGAACTACGCCATACGAACCGAAGGGAACTTACTGAAGCTGTCTCTCTCCAAAACCATGCAGACCAAATTCAGCGTCTACAGTCTAAATCTTGAATTGCCTTTGAAGGCACAGGAGCGTCTAAATATGGATGAACTGCAACAGGTGAAAGCAACCTGGGACAACAGCAGAAAAGAGTGGTACTTCCTGATCATATACAAGCAAGAGGAGCAGGAAATCGATGAATCCTTCGAGAACGTAATGGCCATCGACCTGGGGCTCACTAATCTATGTGGCATCAGTTTCAAGGATTCCCCGGAGCAAATCCTGATCAATGGAAAAACGTTGAAGTCGAGAAACGCTTACTTCAACAAGGAAATCGCCCGTCTGACTGGAATTCGCATGAAGCAGACCGGGTGCAGTACGTTCAAGAGGACACATCAGTTGATCGCTCTCCAGAAGAGAAGGAACGACTACATCCACGATGCCCTCCATAAGGTCAGTCGAAGAATCGTCTGCCTGGCCCTTCAGCACAGGTGCAGCACAATCGTCATCGGCGACATAGCGGGCATCAAGCA
>DAOUPV010000036.1 GCA_030625965.1 Clostridia bacterium | reverse complement strand
GATCCAATTTTCTATTGTTAACGTCCGTCAAAATCTGTGCGTACATCGATTCCTCTCATCCCTGCTGTCTAGTCTCTAGCCATTATAACACAATCAGGGACTGTCTTTCCCACTTAGATGGGTTTTAAGAATTATGAAACCTAAAACTTGACGCAACGTGTAGGAGAGCCCCGTCACTACGGGGTTCCCTGGTATTATAAAGCCCGTAACGTGTCGCAGTGTGTTGGGCTTTGTCGACGAAAATCGTCGGCACCGTCAGCAAAATGTCGGCAAAACTAGCCCCTGTCTCCAGGTGCCGGTATTCCCGATTCTTAGTTTAACCTTGGCTAGTCCTCCTAGATATTAATTCTCATGGTTTCTCATGTTAGCACCACCAATAGTTTTCAATTGGCTTCCCCATTACAAATATACCCCGCTAAACTATGCAGAAAAATCAAGACAGTTGCGCCTTCAATATTTCGAAGAATATTAGCATATTATAAAAGGTCAGAAAAATCGAACTATAAACCAAAAACTTCTTAGGCATTCTTTCAATTTCCTTTTTCACGCCAGGATAAAGGAAGAAGATGCAAAGAAGGCATAAACCTCCCCAGACAAAGGAAATAACAATGCTAATCCTGCCTTGATAATTCAGCGGCATTGAACTATAATCCCAAGATCGCTGACCATACAAAAAATCTTCAATATAGCTCGATACCAATTCAAGTAGGGTTGCAATCGCAGAAGAATATACAAAAAGCACTACAGGTTTTTTTCTGTATTTATTAAGCAGATAGTAAGCCATCAAAATACCCATACCATAAAGATGAATTATGGGAAATCCAAAGGCAAAAGTTCCCCTTGCAATTAATTCTCCATAAATTGTATAAACGAAAATCGTTTCATATACAAATCCCAAAAATGAGAAAAATATGAATTCAAATAATACCCTTGAATATGGCAATAATAATCTTTCAAAATTTTCAGTTACATCTTTCATTAGCTTTCCTGTTCCCTTGAATTTTTCTTCAAAACATTATCATCTTGCTATGTTTATCCTACACTAACCCTGCAAAATAAAAAAGCCCCTGTCTCCAGGGGCCCACCATTCTCCTTGTCTTGGCCTTTATCAATAGATATACTAATTTCTAATAATATTTCGTACAATGGCCCCTATTACACAAAAAACGATTATGTCTGCACAAGTAAAAATGGGACACCGGTAAACACAAACACCTTGAAATACTATTCCGGGACGATCAAGAAAGAATTGGGCATTGATTTCAGCTTCCATTCTTTGCGGCACACCCACGCCTCTATGCTCCTAGCCGCTGGAGCTAACATTAAGGCCATACAGGCTCGCTTGGGCCACTCTAAAATAAACACTACGCTCGATACCTATGCACACGTCACTAAAGACCTTGAAAAGAGTACGGCTGCCTTCTTAGAGGCTTTGTCAAAATAGAACTTTGCCTACGACTTTTTCTCGCGTCGGCAAACCGTCGGCGAGTGCAATAATTAGAGGTCTTTTAACTGTCGCAATCCCATATGTTATCGCATACTTCTTCCCCGTCTACACTTATATGGGTTATAATGGGAGGAGATTATAGGAGGCAGACAATATGAAACAGCTTTTCTACAAACGACTATGGAGATTCTACCCACCATACCTGGAACTGATCCCCCTCGTCACCATTATCATCACCATCGTTTATGCATTACTTCAGTTCCCAGCCATGCCAGAAAGCATCGCTGCTGGAACAGCAATCGATGGATCAATTACGGCTTACGCCGATAAATCCCTGGTGACAATTCTCTATTCACCGGTATCGGCCTTGGTGCTTTATCTTGTACTAACCTTTTTTTCATACTACCGGATGGCTAAATTGGAAAGTCCCGATGGCGAACTGAGTCTTCCTGCCAATTTACGCAAGAAACTTTCTACCAAATTTTTAGATTCTTACCGCCAGTTTTCTGTTCGCATGATTTTCGCGGCCATTGTCGGTCTAGTGCTGGCAACCTGCCTGTCTTCATTTATGCAAATCCAGGCTTCCTTGTCCAGACCCATCACCTATATCGGATTCCTGCCTTGGGTTTTCTATATCGGAGCCATGGTCTGTGCAGTCCTGCAGTTCATACGTACCAGATCGGTTCGTAAGACAGTCCAGGACCTCTTGCGGAAATAGCCTATGTTTCCATTGACTCATTTGTACGTTAACCAGATTATTCTGGGATCGATGAATCCCATGCAGGCCATAGGAAGTGTACTGCCTGATTTGTTGGCATACAGCGGTATTGCCTGGGAACGCGCCCATAGCTTGAAGGATGAGGCCACGCTTCCATGTGATGTCTACATCGCTGACGCGTTGCACGGGGTAGGTCTTCCTGGCCTCGACTATTACACGGACAAGTCCTATCGTCAGGGAGACGGTTATGCGTTCTACAAGGCGCGCTATATCAAGGATGCTCTGCTTACTCTGGGTGTGCCTGAGGGTGACTGCCTCTGGCGGGGACATAACATCATCGAAATGGCCATTGAGGTCAATATAAAGAATACGACCCGAATGACCTTCGCGCCTTTGCGCAAAGCGAATTTGGAAACAGCACTCATAACTACCCTGGAACAATCTCTTACTGCCAGCATGGGACAGCCTGTCGATCTGTCGACTCCGCTCTCCCTCTTCGTTTCACTTGACGGTGATCAGAAGATCCTGTCGGACCATTACAGCATAAAGCTTAACCAAGCATACAAAACAGATATCAGCGGAGACAGTATCCATAGCCTGATTGAACAGGCGCAGTCATATATTAGTAAAGATTACCTTAATTTCCTCGAAGATTGTGTTACCCGCATGGAAAATCACCTTAGGGTGTTAGAAAGAGGTGTCTCATGTTAAAGATTGATTCTTTGAACCGTTATTTCGACCATACAGCACTGAAACCCCAAACCACTGAAGATCAGATTCGAGAGCTCTGCGCTCAGGCGCTTGCATACCATTTCTTCTCAGTCTGTATCAACCCATGCTACATTTCTCTGGCCAAAGAACTACTCGCAGGCAGCGATACAGCTGTATGCACAGTCATTGGCTTTCCCCTGGGCGCCATGAGCACCAGGGCCAAATCTTTCGAAGCCCGAGATGCCGTATCCATGGGCGCCGAAGAAGTAGACATGGTCATCAACGTCGCTTACGCCTTGGATGCGAAGTGGGCGGAACTAGAGCGGGATATACGTGAAGTCCAAGAGGCTGGCGGCAAAGCCACCCTTCTCAAGGTTATCCTAGAGACTTGTCTTCTTAGCGATGAACAGATCGTTAAAGCCTGTCAAGCCGCGTCCCAGGCCGGAGCTGACTACGTCAAGACCTCGACCGGATTCTCTAGCGGTGGCGCCACGGCTCACCACATCCGACTGATGCGTGAAACTGTAGGACCAGATATGGGTGTTAAAGCCTCAGGAGGCATTCGTACTCTGGCTGACACAAGAGCGATGATCGAAGCCGGTGCCTCCCGGATCGGTGCCAGCGCCAGTGTAACCATCATAGAAGAAAACGAGAAGGAAGCTTAACAGCTTCCTTCTATTTCTTCTATTCTCTTTTCAAACTCCAACCAGTTGTACACCCTATCCACATCTGTTACATAGCGATTTAGGACCCAGTCATACATAATGGCCTTTCCATATCCTTTCTGGTTGAAGCGGCTGACATTCTCCGGTTTGTCATCGAGCAGCACATCCAGCATCAGCATTTCCTTGAATTTCCCCACAAAAATTTTACGATCCGCCATAAAAGAATACTGCTCCTTTGGGAAAATCCGGTATAACTCCTTCATCCTGGTTTCTAAGCAACAGTAATGTGTGTCTGTTACGATATAGACATCATGTTTCTTGTCCAGCCTGTAGAGTACCTCGACGGCATCGTCATTGATAGGTAGGTCGCGGAATGTCTCCGGATCATAAAAGTAGTCATAGACGCTCATGTCCCCACCCATCCAGTTATGTGAATTCCAGTCCTTAATCTGTTCCGAGACATAGTCTGTACCATTGTCATTGTTATATCTCTCAAGTACCTTGTCCAACGTCCGGAATACCACACCGTCCAGATCAATACCGATCCTAAGTTTTTTCATACTTCGCTTCCAACCTTTCATAAATAATCTTGTGTATCTTTTCTTTCAGATTATATCAGCTCAGGACAAAAAGAAAAGGAGCCGAAGCTCCTTATTCTTCTATTTGTGCATCTGGATAACTGTCCTAGCCACCTTACCACCCAATTTTCTGGCATTTGCTATACCTATGGGATCCACATTCTCATCAAACTTGGCATTATCCTGGGACCAAACCGCCGCACCGGCATAGACGCCCAATGCCCCTCCCGTTACCACATAGCCGTGGGTATGGTAGAAGTTGTGCATACAGGCAATGGTCATTTCCTGTCCGCCGTTTCTGGTTCCGCCTGCTGCTATGGCACCACCCACGTGCTTTCCATACACTTCTGGATCTTTTCTTAAATCCAGGTAGGTTGAACGGAAACGGGACATGAAAGCGCTGAGCTGTGGGCTGATACCCATCTCAAATACTGGTGACGACAGAATTAGGCCATCCGCCTCTAGACATTTGTGGAAAATCTCATTCATGTCATCATCTTTATATACAGGACAACCCAAATATTCTTCCTTGATGCAACGGTTGCAGTGAATACAGGGATTGATCTTCTTGCCACGCAAAGAGATCAGTTCTGTTTCGATACCTTCCACTTGTTCTGCTTCTTTAAGTGCCTCACGCAAGGCATACTCAGTTGCGTTCTTTCTGGTACTTCCGCATATTCCAATTATTTTAGCCATATTATCCTCCCGAAATGTAATTAGTTACATGAGCTATTTTACCTTGATTCTCGAAACATTTCCACCTTATTCTATAAATTTTATAGCCATTTTAAATCACCACACCCTAAAATGTAAACCTTTACATAAAACATGGCCCTATGACATGCAATCTGTTACAATGTTAGTAAGAATGAAACAGAGGAAAACTATGAATATAAAAGATATCGCCAAACAGGCGGGCGTTTCCACAGCGACCGTTTCCAGGGCGCTGAACAACCCAGAAAAAGTCAAAAAGGATACATTGGAACGAGTCATGCGGGTCATCGATGATAACCAGTACAGCTTGAACCCCTTCGCCAGGAACCTGGCGTCTCCAGGACGAACCAACAACATCGTAATGCTAATTCCAAACCTGGCTAACCCTTTCTTTTTCGAGCTTATCAAGGGCGCGGAAACCGTGCTCTCTGAATACGGCTATTATCTTCATGCCCATAGTCTGGGCCTACATATAAACGATAGTGTTATGTTAGAGAAAATAATCGATGATCTGGGAAACGAAGGATTCTTCGATGGACTCATTCTGGCTGGCTCCCTCTTTTTCAACAAGGCTTTCATTCCCGGCATCCCAAAGCTCTCAAAACCTATCGTCTGCATAAATCCAAATCCCATTGCCAACGATTTGGACAGCGTTCTTGTGGACGAGCGCACCGGCATTTGGCTTACGTATGAACACTTGACTAAAAAAGGCTACAACAATATCGGCGTGATCCATGGTGGCTATCATATCGATCTGACAGTACGTAAGCTTAAATACGTTAAGGAATTGCTCGCAGATTTCAATCTAACACTGAAGGAAGAATGGATTTACGAAAGCTCATATGACACCATCGAGGACTCATACCGAATAATGTCTGGTCTGTTGCAATCCGGCAGAGAACTCCCGCAGGTCTTCTTGTGTCTCAATGATCTGATGGCCATCGGCATCAGCCGTGCTATATTGGATAAGGGTTACAGCATACCCAAGGATTTTGCAGTCGTGGGGAGCGACGACATCTCCTTTTCCAAATATTTCAATCCGTCACTTACCAGCATCAAGGTGCCTACTGAAGACTTGGGCAAAACTGCGGCAAGAATACTTTTGAATAAGATGTCCAATCCCAACCTACCTCCCCAACGTATTTACCTGCCCCCTACTCTGATTGTCCGTGAATCCTGTTAAAAAGCCGCATATGCGGCTTTTTTTATTTTTTCAAATCCTGCTCGCCCGGTACTTCCAAGTCGCCAGACATAAATTCTGATTGGATTGCGTTCTCCATAGAAAGAATACTCTCCGGCAAGGTCGCTTTGACATTTTCGTTCCATAGCAGTTTGACATGTTCATCCTTAAAACCCACAATGATGCGCTTTCCATGCTCAAATCGGTTATCCAAAATACTTCTAGCCACCATCATGTAGGTTTTCGGTGTATCCTGGAACATGGAAGCCACCAAATAATCTGGGGAATATGCTGACTGGTCGGAATCTTGACCGAAAACATAAACCATGTTCTCGTCCGCTGCCTTAATCACACCCAAACCTGTTGCATTGGCGTTGCCATACAACACATCGATTCCAGATCCGATCATGCGCAGGGCTTCCTCATATCCTGCCCTGGGATCGCTAAAACTACCGATATAAACGGTGCTGATCTGAATATCCGGATTAATGCTCTTGGCGCCTAGGCTGAAGCTATTGAATGTTTTGGCAATCGACGGCATATCTACCCCCCCGATACAACCCAATTTGTTACTGGTGGTCAATTTTGCTGCGATGGAGCCGGCAATATAGCTGACCTTCTCCAATTCCACCTCTATGGCCGTCAAATTGTTATTGATATATACCCCACCATTGGTGATAAAAATGCTATCTTTGTATTTTGGGGAGATATCTTTGAAATATATTGAATACTGTGCGCCATGACCAATGATCAGGTCATAGTTCTCTTCTCCAAATTGATGGGCAATGGATACTATCTCCTCTTCAGTGGCTGCTTCCGCATAGACGATTTCTGCACCAAGTTCCTTCTCAATCTGCATCAACCCTTGATAGGCCGACTCGGCCCAACCACCATCTGTGATGGTATTGGGTACCAGCAGCGCTACCTTGAATACCCCATCATCCCCGGCCAGCACTTCAACCGGTTTTTCCGTCTCTTCTTCCCTATTTAAAATAGTCGAGAATGAAATCGAAAGTATTAAAACGGCTAGGACTAGATATGTCATATTCCTAAGCATCTTCTTCCTTTTCCTATTTGGCACCTTTGGAATTTCCGTATCCGCTTTCTTCACCCTTTGGTAGACGTCATCATATATCTTATCGTATTCATTCTTTTTCTTGGAATCCATCAAGATTTCATAGGCCTTTTCTATCAAGGTCTGCCGTTCCTCGGCATCTTCAGATTCCGGTAAAATGTCTTTAGTCTTGTAACGAAACGCAAGGAGTTGGTATGATTCTTCAATTTCCTGTTTCGAGGCGTCTTTTTCCACGCTCAGAACTTTGTAGTAGTCTATGAAATGATATCTGTCCATATCCGGTTCCTTTCCTTCTTCTTCCTAACGATTATACCATTTTCATTCCTTTCTATGAAACATTTTCCCACAGATGAACACATTCAGAAAACAAAAGGCCCGAACAATGTCGGGCCTTTCGGTCTGCATATACTTAGGAGATATTCTTACCAGCCTTCAGTTTCGCCAGGTACGTAAATTTCTCCGCTTTGGATCTGTGGTAGCAGTTCTCCGTACAGGCCCATGATGTCTGCAGGAAGAGTGTCTTTCACTGCATCGTTCCATGCCCAGTACAAGCTGTCCGTGTCAACTTCTGCTCTGATCTTGATGGTTTCACCAGACAGAGATCCGTCGAGGTATCTTTCGCCAATAGCAATGGCAAATCCGTTGAAATCTTGAACTACAGAAGCGATTACCAGATCAGGAGCCTCAGCTTTTTGGTCTTGAACCATACCGAAGATATATACGCCACGTTCTTTGGCTGCTTGGATGGATCCCAAAGAAGCTTGGTTGGCATTGGTCCAGATGATGTCAGCACCAGCGTCGATTTGAGCCATTGCGATCTCATAAGCTTCGTTCATGTCGCTAGAGTCCTGTGTTACTGCGAACAATACTTCGATGTCAGGATCAGTGGCTTTGGCGCCCAGTTCAAATCCTCTGGAAGTTTTGGTGTAAGAAGGATATTCTCCACCAACAGTAAGGCCAACTACGCCAGACTCAGAGATGTTGGCAGCCATGGCACCCATGATGTAAGTCAATTCTTCAACCATAAATTCAACAGGCATCTGGTTTTCAGTTACGATGTCACCACCAGCTGTGAAGAAATATGTGTTGGGATAGTCGCCGGAAATCTCAGCAAACGGAGCGGCATACTGTCCACCATGTCCGATGATGATGTGGAAACCTTCTTCGGCCAAATTAACAGCTTCTGTTTTCATCAGGTCGGCAGTGCCAGCTTCAACGATAACGGCTTCACAACCGAAATGTTCTTTTGCAGCGTTGATGGCACTGGCGCCAGTCTGACCCCAACCACCGTCAGTCGGTGAGGATGGAAGCAGTGTAGCCATCTTTAAATCTTCCGGTGCACTAACTTGAGTAGCACCTTCGTCACCACCAGCACAACCTACAACAGACGCGAGCATCATGGTCACTAGTAATAATGCTAAAACTTTCTTCATTCAATCTCCTCCTAGAGTTTTTTTATAAAGACAACTTTACGTTGGTCCTTATCAGGATTTTTCATAAGGTACGCCCAGCGCACTTGGCGCTCCGACCTTATTCCGACTCACGATCAACACCGCGACGACGGTAGCAATATAGGGAATCATCATAATGATGTTCCTTGGAACCTCTACCCCTGTAATTTGGAAAAGTAGCTGCAATGCCGTAGCTGCTCCAAAGAACAACGCACCCAACAAAGCGCCGATCGGACTCCATTTACCCAGGATGACCACAGCCATGGCGATGAAACCACGTCCGGCTGTCATGCCTTCTCCGAAGGATGAGGCTTGTGCGATGGAAAGATACGCACCGGCTATTCCGATCATGATACCGGAGAAAATAGTTGCCAGGTATCTCACATGTAAAACGTTGATGCCTAAGCTGTCAGCCGCTTTGGGATGTTCTCCCGCCGCAATGATCTTTAGACCCAAAGAGGTCTTGTTGATGACGATCCAAAGCACAGCAACCATCACGAAAGAAAAGTAGACCAAAACATTATGGTTGAACAGCACCGGTCCCAATATAGGAATCTTGGACAAGACCGGGATGCTGATCCTCGGAAAGCTCGCCGCAGCGATACCCTCGTCAAATCGTCCGGTATTATAAAAGATCAACCGGTACAGGAAACTACTGAGTCCCGCACAGAACATGTTGAGCGCCGCACCCACAATAACCTGCTGCGACTTGTACTTGATGGTGGTGATGGCGAAAACGGAAATAATGGCGATAGAGACCAAGATGGCAACCATCAGGCCATACCAGTATCCGCCTGCCAGCTTGGAACCGGCATACCCTGCGAACGCAGCCATCAGCATGATGCCTTCGACACCGATATTGATGATACCTGCCCGCTCGGAAATAACCAAGCCCAGCGAAGCCAACAGAAGTGGTGCTGCCATACGAACTGCGGCTGCCAGAAAATTAGTCAGTTGTAAAACTTCCATATCTACTCCACCTCCTTGGCTGCTGTTATATTCTTATCTTTGCCCAGTGTTTTCTTAATCTTATTTGTGATTTTGGTCTTATTGACACTAGCCAAAGCGATGGCGATAATCATGATGCCTTGGAAAATCTGTACAAACGAAGCGGATACACCTGCCGACCGTTGCATAGACGTAGCGCCCGCGTTCAAGAATCCGAACAGGAATGAACTGAAAATCACACCGATAGGATTAGAGTTGGCCAGGATGGCCACAGCGATACCGGTGAAACCGTATCCGGGTGATATACCTTCCAGCAAGTAGTGGATGTTGGCCAGTTCAATGGCGCCTCCCAGACCGGCCAGTGCACCGGAAATAAGCATGGTACCCACAACGGTCTTCCGAACATTCACACCTGCTACATTGGCTGCATTCTTGTTAAGTCCAACAGCCCGTACTTCATAACCGATATAGGTCTTAAACAGTAGGTAGAACAAGCCGATGGCCAGCAAGATACCCAGCAGATAC
Source organism: Clostridia bacterium (assembly GCA_030625965.1). Taxonomy (GTDB): domain Bacteria; phylum Bacillota; class TC1; order TC1; family UBA5767; genus UBA5767. The sequence continues at coordinate 13,703 of DAOUPV010000036.1, read as the reverse complement.
CCCAAATGCAATGGTGTACCGGGAATCAGTGATGGCAAGAAACCTTGTCTAGCGATGGCGAACGACTGCGGTTCAGCTTGGGTAGTATCCCGTATGGGGCCCCTAACCAGATATCCGATGAAATTGAGTGCGATATAGTTAAACATGATGGTAGTGATGACCTCACTCACATCATATCTGGCTTTTAGATAACCTGGGATGAACGCCCAGAGGGCTCCACCCAAACAACCGGCCAAGAGCATCAATATGATCAGCAGGAATCCTGGCAGGAACTGCAGGTACAATCCTACGATGGTTGCGAATACCGCGCCCATCAGCAGCTGCCCTTCCGCTCCGATGTTGAACACGTTTCCTCTGAAGGATATGGCCACGGCCAAACCGACATATAGGAGTGGTGATGCCTTATTGAATGTCGTCGTAATGGTTCTCAGATTTCTGAATGAGGCGTTCCAAATGGCCAGAAAGGCCTTTCCTACGTCATAGCCTGCCACCAATAGAATGAGTGCGCCGATAGCAAGTGAAATACCGATGGCGATGGCGGGCCGTATAAGTGATTTAAACCTGACTCTCATCTGGCTCTCCTCCCTTCGGTTTCTTATTCTTGATTCCACCCATCAGGAGGCCGATTTCCTCGACCGGTGTTTCCGGCGGTACGATACCGATGATCTCCCCTTTGTACATGATGGCGATGCGATCACTCAGGGTGAGGATTTCATCCAGGTCCGTGGAGACCAGCAATACAGCTTTGTTGTTCTTGCGTTCTTCTATGATTTTTCCCCGGACGAACTCGATGGCGCCTATATCCAAGCCCCTGGTGGGCTGCAGAGCGATGAGCACTTCAGGATTTCTGGACACTTCCCTGGCCAGGATGACTTTCTGTTGGTTTCCACCAGAAAGCATAGCGCCGGTCAGTTCGATATTTCTGGGACGCACGTCGAATTCCTCTACCATACGTTCCGCTTCTTCTTTTACTTTTGCATAGTTCATCAGCAAACCATTGTGATATATCTCATCCCGTTGCGACCCCAGGATCAAATTCTCTTTAATGGAGAAATCAAGCACCAGGCCCTTCTTATGACGGTCATCCGGAATATGAGCCATTCCCAGATCCATCATGGTTCTCGGTTTGGCATGCGTGGTATTCTGTCCGATCAGATTCATGGTTCCTTCTTCAATCTTACGAAGGCCCACAATAGCTTCTCCCAATTCCAGCTGGCCGTTTCCGTCCACACCGGCAATCCCTAAGATCTCGCCCCTGGCCACTTCCAGGCTCAAATTCTTGACGGCCGGAAGTTTCTTGTCATTCAGGACAGTGACGCCCTCAAGTTTCAATAACACTTCACCACTTTCCTGTGGTTCGATGATGCGGTCCAGGCAGACATCACGCCCCACCATGGCTTTGGCAAGTATGTCATGATCCGCCTCTGATACCAGCAGGGTATCTACGACTTGTCCTTCCCGCATAATGGTAACGCGGTCGCAATAGTCCAAAACTTCTTCCATCTTATGGGTAATAAGAATGATGGAATAGCCACTCTTCGTCAGTTTCTTGATGGAACCAAACAATTCCTTCACTTCATGTGGTGTGAGTACCGCAGTCGGTTCATCCAAAATCAGAATTTTGGCGTCCCGCATCAGGGCCTTTAGGATCTCTACCTTCTGCTGCACACCTACCGGCAATTGCCAGATGACCGCGGAAGGATCTACGTTAAAGCCAAAGCTCTCATTTAATTCGGCAACTTTCTTTTTTAACTCATCCATTTTTAGGAAAAGTCCGGTCTCTTTCATACCGAGGAAAATATTCTGGGTCACGCTTAACTGAGGCACCAGCATAAAATGCTGGTGTACCATACCCACCCCATGTTCAATAGCTTTACTGGGATTTTCCACTTCCACTGTATCGCCGTTGATGACAATATCTCCGGAATCACAGCTATATAAGCCGTAAAGGATATTCATCAGTGTACTCTTGCCTGCTCCGTTTTCCCCGAGCAGAGCATGAATTTCTCCCTTTTTAAGATTGAAGCAAACATTATGGTTCGCTTTGTTATCGCCAAACGCTTTACATATGTTGTTTAGCTCGATTACCTTCAATCTAATCCCTCCTTTTTTCAGGCATATCTAATGCCTTTTTGTAAACGTTTACATTCATAATCCTATTTTGCTACATTTCCCCAGAATATTCCACCCTTTTTTTCATGTTTCTTGAAAATATTTTTCATTTTCATATATATATTCGTCTTTCCCCTTCTATTTCTGTCTTATATTCGTGGTTGACATTGCATTGTAATGTAACGGTTTTGCATTAGGAATGCGTATAAAAATAAGGGTTCCTTTCGGAACCCTTAAACTGCTATTACGATGTTTCATGTCTGAACCGAGCTGCCACTCCCGTTTTGCCGGGAACCTGTTCACTTGAAAGTATGACGACCCTGCCCTGCTGTTTCATTACAGCTACTGCCAGCTCGCTAAGAACATCGGTGTTCTCAGGGTGGTTCAGCTCATTGAGCATGATTTCGCCGGTCTCTTCATCCCATGTCCCCTGCAATGTCGTATCTTCTTCCATGAACAAGGTTTCTACATTTCCTTCCAGCGTAGCCTGAGCGATATCCACAGGATTGTCTGAAGCAAGCTCTTTATTCAGCGCCTTGTAGTAGTCATCCAACAACCTATCAATCCTTTGTTGATAGAACGGGCTCATTATCCTCCAAGCGGGTTCTCTCAACTGCTCTACTGTAAGATCCGGATAGTATCCTTTAATGCCTTCCGAAAGCAACCGATCATTGGCACTGATTTTCTTGAATTCCCCGCTATGTTCCTGGTGGGATAGGAGAATCAGCGGAAGTCCGCTAGTCTGACTGTATTTTCCAGCCACCAATCCGTCAATATAGCGAAAGTACTTCTCTGTGTCTTGGTCCTTGTCATCTTTTTTGGCGCCGTGGCCGTGGTACATAGCGGTTTCCCCGCCCCCACCGTAAGACCCGTGCGAAAGATAACCCTCGGTATGTTCTTCACCAAGAACCTGATTCATGGTAACAGGAATATCCTCGTCTAAAGCCACTCTGTCGATCTGGTAACGATCCCCTTCGAACATCGCAAAACCATCGAGACTGATACCCAAGATCTGGAATCGCTCCGCGGTCTGGAAGTAGCGTACCAGCGGTCTCAAATTGAAACGTCTTCCTACATCCGTCCTGGCAGGCATATTGTCTGCCAATCTGTAGACGTAGCATCCGTCAGGGGAAGCAAGTACTGCCAAGCCGTCCATCGCAGTGTTCCAGAACTCCTTGTCCTCTTCAATCTGCCGGAATGGTCCCATACGCTCTGTCAGCTCTTCCTCGCTAATCTTTTCTTTGAGAATCAATTCAATCTCACGTATCAAATTACTGAACAAGACCGGATCCTGCTTGTTTTCCGGTGCGTGTCTGTGTGTTGGTTGATAGAGTGATATCATGATCTCGTTGCGCTCCAGCAATGTCGTCTCTGGAAATTCGTTCATAACTTGGTACAGCATACCCATCACACCTGCCTTTCCCATTGTATATCACGCCACCCATTCGGGTGTTGATATTTGTATCATATTTACTAATTCGTGAATTGCTAGAAGAATCCTTCTTCTGGCGCGTTTTCACCCTATGCAAACCCTGATATACAAAAAGAGGGTGCATCGCACCCTCTTCACTTGCTCTCCATTTTCTATCAATCATAACAAAATACTGATTGGCAATTCCATCTACGCCTCTTCTTATACCGCCTGCTTCCGTTTAAGAATTTGCCCATTGGTTCTGGGGCAGACTATGTGCACATACCAATATAATGCACCGATGAAGCAGACACCCCCTACGATATTTCCCAACGTCGAAGCAATCAGGTTGTGCTGCACAAAGCCCATCGCGCTAAGATTTGTCAAGTCAACATTGGGATACATAGCGCTGTACTTGGCTAACAGTGCTGGTGAATTTTTCAGCACGATGCCGAAAGGCACGAAGAACATATTGGCTATACAGTGCTCAAATCCTGACGCCACGAAAGCAGTAATGGGGAAAATGACAGCGACTACCTTATCGATCAAGGTACGGCCACTGAAGCTTAACCAAACCGCCAGTACCACCAACATGTTGGCCAAGATGCCCCGCACAAAGACGGTGGTAAAGTCTAGATTCACCTTGCCTGCCGCGATATTGATGGCATGGAAGGCAAATTGTTCTTTTCCGCCTGACCAAGGCTGCGCATAGAAGATCAGTCCCACCAAGATCAGCGAGCCGATCAGGTTGCCGACATAAACGATTCCCCAGTTACGCAGAAGCTGTCTCAAGCTTATCTTCCTACTTAAGAATGAAATGATCAGCAACGTGTTTCCTGTAAACAGTTCGGCTCCCGCGATTAGCACCAAAATTAGTCCTAATGAGAATACGAAGCCTCCGAGTAATTTGGTAAGACTGGCATTGAGTCCGGTATCGTATGTTGCCAATATACTGAATTCTGAAGCCAGACCGATGAAGATACCCGCCATGATTGCGAGAACCAACAGTACAACTGTTCTTTCCTTACCCTTACTTTCCCCTACACTATCCGCCTTTTGGGTGATTTCGCAGGGTGATAACAAATCGAGTCCGAGTTTAATCGCCAAGTTATCTTTTCCTCCTAAAATATATTTTCAACATGCAAGCATGTCGTAATCAAGTATATTTTATTGTTGTTCTATATTTCACAAAAACATTTAAAAAATAACATCTCTGCTATTTTACATCGTTTCGCATAAGTATCCTTCAAGCTTTAAATACTCATAGACATTCCCTAATATTTGAGACTGCTTGTCTTTGTCAAGTGCATCAGCATGGTGAGGATAATCCCAAGTTCTCATATCCTTAACACTGGGTTTTTGCGTACTGCAGCGCAAATCAACAGGGATGATCATTACATGATCAGCCTCTGTATACTCCAGTTTAAACGAGTTCAAGACACTAATTCTGGGCTCCTTGCTTGGTGGTGTTGGTAAATTACAATTCATAAATTTTCTCCTCCTGGTACATAAATTATTTAAGAATCAACTTAATAGTATATTTATTATTTGAAAAGGTTAGGACATTCGGCCCCTTCTATGTGAAATATTTCATAATCAATTCCGTTTCAATGTGAAATTTTTCTTTAATGTATTGTATCACTATGTGAAACATTTAGCAATGTCTTTTTCGCTGCTTTGTGAAAAAAAGCTCTTTTATCGGTTTTTTATAGGATATCCTTTTTCGGAGCATAAAAAAATGCGTTGGCACAACATTTGTGCCAACGCAAATATTTTCTTCGCCCCCCCCATCAGTTACAGATTGCCTGTATAAACATAGTTGAGCTTTCTCCTCGCCCTTCTCGCAGCAGAGTAAATAGCATCCGGCTCAGTTGCTGGAATATGGTTCATCTTGTAATGCGGGAAAAAGCGTGACAGATGCAGCGGCAGATCCCTTGATATATTCGCCAGGTAGTCGATCAGCTCATCCAATTCCCCTTCACTGTCATTGAGCCTTGGTACGACGAGCGTAGTCACCTCTACATGAATAAGTCCGGTTGCCAGTTCTATGGTGCGCTTAACCGCATCCAAATCCCCTTTCAGCGTCTTGCTATAGGTATCACTGTTCATGGACTTCAGGTCGATGTTCATGGCATCCACGAAAGGGAGCAGTTCCATAAGGGGCTCTTCCTCGATGCAGCCGTTAGTGACCAGCACGATTTTGAGTCCTTCTGTCTTGGCCAACTTGGCCGTCTCCAGTACATACTCATACCAGACGGTGGGTTCATTATAGGTGAAGGCGATGCCGATGTTGCCCTCGTTTCTCTCCTCTAATGCGATGTTTACTAGTTCCCTGGCACTGATGCGTCTGGTCCTGATGCTACTCAGCTTCGCACGGGAAAGTTCAAAGTTCTGGCAATACGGACAAAACATATTACAGCCGAACGTACCTGTGGAAAGGATATAGCTTCCGGGGTGGAAACGTCTGAGAGGCTTTTTTTCAATGGGATCCAGTGCTAGCGAGGCTACTTCTTCGTAGTTCAGTGCCACCAAGGTCCCGGACTGGTTCTCCCGGGTGGCGCACAGGCCGATTTTCCCCTCCTTGATCAGGCAACGATGCGGACAAAGCTGACACTGTACTCCCAAATCGTCCATCTTCTGATAGTATCTGGCTTCCTTCATAATTATTCATCTTCTTCCATAGAACAGCGGCTTACCTCGAATCGCTCCATGACATAGCTCTCGTCAGGATCTATGCCGGCCTTCTTCAGGGCGATGTACACTTGTTGCGTAGCTGTATCTATGCCCTCCAAACGGGGAAGCAGTACACCCCTGCGCCATCCCTTGGTCACAATCACCCCGTAACGTTGAACATCCAATTCCTCCATATTGTTTACCGGTTCCGGCTCGGACAGAAGATCGACAGAGTATCTCAACTCCACCAGTTCATCTACCTCCACTTTGGGAAAGCGCGAATCTTTGCTGGAAGCCTCTACGGCCATGTCGATGATTTCCTGGGCAACTGAAGGGCGTGTCGGTTCCAGCGTGCCGATGCAGCCCCGGAGCAGATGGTCTTTTTTCAGGCTTACGAACACTGCCGCCTGCTTCTGGTTCAAAGAATCCGGTAGCCAGTCGGGAATCTCCAACTTTCCCTTACCCTTGGCATAAGCTTCCACGGTTTCTTTGGCTAAGCGCAAAATGGCTTCTTTTTCCCTATTCATCACTTTTCTCCTCCTCGGGCCGGATAGCGGCGACCAGATAGCCTACACCGAACGTCCCTTCATAGGAATAGATTTCGCTTTCCAGCTTGCGGTCGTGCATGGCACCCCACAGGGAAGCGAATGAGCGGGTTCCGCATTCCGCCGCCCCCTGCATCTCTTTAGTTGTGATGCTGAGCAACGCTTCTTCATCTAGATGTTCCACGATATCGTAGAGCTTGTTATCGTAGCGTCTGCCCTCCGGACTGTAACCGGCCGGTGCAGATTCATTCAGACAGTGGGAAAGATCCCCACTAGCGATGAACACGACACGTTCTTCCGAATCCCGGACCACCTGTCCCAGGATCTCCCCAAAACGCATCATCTGGCTGATTTCCTGATATGGAGTAGGCAGATACAGAATGGTAATATCCGCAAGTTTCTCTTGAATGAAGTAAAGCGGCACCAAGGCTCCATGGTCCAACTTGGGCTGCATAGAGAAATGTTTCTTCTCCTCCGGACTCAGAAATCCGGCAAAGAATTCCTCTCGCTCACAAGCCTCGTCCAGCGCAGACATGAGTTGCATATTATGCTTGAAGGAAAAACGGGGCTCTTCGGCTCCGAATGAAGCAAAGTCCCCTTCCAATACTTCATGATCGGGCAGATAAAAGAAGTCCTTGAAGCCATGTCCGTGGGGTGTGGTGACGATGATGGTATCCGGACGCAGCGCAGCCACTTCATCAGCTACACGCTCCATCGCCTTTATGGTTTTCATTACCCGCTCCCGACTCACTCCGCCGACTTCTGGAATAATGATGGGTGGGTGGGGAACCAGATATCCCCGAATAATCTCTCCCATAGTCTCTCCCTTCCGGCTTACCCGCCTGTGAATTTTCTCATATATGTCTTACTTCTCCTTTGCTTCCTGTTCCCCTTCTTTTTTATTGAAACGAACATTCGTTCGTGTTAAACTACAAGTACAAGGGGTTATTATGTTTATTTTTCATGTTGATGCCAACAGCGCCTTCTTGAGTTGGTCCGCCATCCATGCGCTGGAACAGGGGCATCCCATAGATTTTCGCGAAATACCGTCGGTCGTAGGCGGCGACCAGAAGCAACGCCGGGGTATCGTGCTGGCCAAATCCATTCCGGCCAAGCGCTACGGCATCCGCACGGGCGACACCTTGGCCGAGGCCAGAAGCCTTTGCCCCGACCTGACGGTCGTCAGCCCCAGCTACAAACTGTACGTGCGCTGCAGCGACGCCCTCTTCCAACTATTGTCTGAATATTCCCCCGTCGTGCAACGCTATTCCATTGACGAATGCTTTCTAGACTACAGCCAGGGTAAATTCTCCCTGGATCCCCTCCAAGCGGGTCTGGAGATCAAGCGCCGGGTCCGTGAGGAACTGGGATTCACGGTCAATGTGGGCCTGTCTTGCAACAAGCTGTTGGCCAAGATGGGTTCGGAACTGAAAAAGCCCGACCGCTTCCACACTCTCTTCCCTGATGAAATAGAAGAGAAGCTGTGGCCGCTGCCGGTAGAAGAACTGTTCATGGTGGGACGGGCCACCAAACGCAAGCTCTACAGGCTGAACATCCGTACCATCGGGGAACTGGCGAATACGCCGCAATCGCTTCTTACGGAAACCTTCAAGAGCCACGGCGCGCTCATTCATCAGTATGCCAACGGCATCGATGCATCCCGTGTGGTCCCCGGGAAAACCCTGCTCCAGAAAAGCGTCGGCAACTCTACCACCATCGCCTTCGATGTGTGCGCGGCAAAAGAAGCCTACCTGGTTCTATTGTCCCTGTGTGAACGTGTAGCCATGCGCCTGCGCAGCATGGACGGAATGGCCCAGGTGGTTTCCGTCAGTCTGAAGACTTCGGAATTCGTGCGCTACCAGCAGCAACACATGCTGCCCAGCCCCGTCGACGAAACCAAGGAGATATTCCAGGCGGCCAAAAATATTTTTGATGCGCTCTGGCGCCAAGAACCGATCCGTCACATCGGCATACATCTGTCTGAGCTGGTGCCCAACGATTTCTACCAGCTCACCTTTTTGGACCCCAAGGACCGGGAGAAAGAACAGCGGCTGGACAAAACCGTGGATGCCTTGCGCGCCCGCTATGGAGACCTGTCGCTGGTGCGCAGCTGTTTCATAAACAGCGGCATCAAACCACTTCAGGGAGGGGTTAACGAGGGAGACTACCCCATGATGTCCAGCCAGCTCTGAGCCTCCCTCTTAGAGGAAACAACCAATGAAAATTGTTGCCACACCCATAGAAACCATCGTCTGGTTCAAAGAAAAAGACCATCCCCGCCCCGTCAAGTTTCGCATGACGGAGGAGGATGGCAGTTTCACCATGATTATCGTGGACCGGATCCTGGAAGTGCACCCCCAGAAGACGGCGGGCATCGCCAGCCTGGTCTACCGTTGTCAAAGTTTGATCGACGAAACGGAAAAATGCTACGAACTGAAGTATCTGATCCATGAATGCCGGTGGGTCCTTTACAAGATCTAGAAATCTCTGCGCTTTTGAACTACCCACACCTTAATCCCGAAGAGATTTGAAGTGGGGGATTCTGACCATCCCGCTTAAAGCGGAACGGACTTCATAAGGAGTTTGCCATTTGACTTTCGCCCTCGCTGCTGCAAGGGTGGCCTTATCCGCTGAATACCTGCCTAAGCGACCTGTATTCTTACTGGATGGTCCAAGCGCCCATTATCCCTCAACCTCTTAATGGGTATTGGGATTACATTGTTATGAAGATGTTTCCTCAGGATGTTCAGGAAACCGCTGATGTCACTGTTTACCAGATGTTCCCTGTTGGTCCTGAAGAGCCCCCTCCTAATTCTTCTTCTCTTGTCATAGTATCTCTTGGTCAATGGTTCCATGTCGTAGGCGCTGACACCTGACGTATACGTCTCTTTCACCTTCACGACTTCGATGCCCAGGAGTCCGGCCTTTTACTCGATCATCTTGACCAGTTTCTGCAAAGGGATCTGCACAAAACTCTTGATGTGGCTGTTCTGCTTGATTTCCTTCAGGTCTCCTATGACGATGGTCCTGCACTTGTGCTCAAGTGCGAGACAGATAACCTTACTGCTGGCCTTATGCATGGCATCATGGATATAATCGTTCCGCTCCTTCTGCAGGGCTAGCATCCGTTTGGTCCTCCGGATCGCCTTGCTGCCTACCTGCTTCATCCTGATTCCGCTCAACCGGGCTATCTCTTTGTTGTAATAGCCGTTCCTTGACTTCAGATGCTTTCCGCTGATCAGGTACTGTTCCATAGAGTCCCTGAAGCTGATTGCACAGAGATTGGCAAGCCCCAGGTCGATGGCATCGGGTCGCCTTCCTGCAATTCACCGGAGAGGACCGCATTCTTGATAGCATCCACGATCTGCTGATATATGGGTATGTCCAATTGTTGGGATATTGGGATGTACATCGCGCCTCCTCCATGTCATTCTGTATATATACAATCATTCGATTTCTGTCAAACAAAAAAAATTCCCCTTATAGGGGAATCAGTCTTGCATGGTCTTTTCCATTACGTTTACCAGCTTGTCTCGTACGATGGTAATGCGTTTCTTCTCTTTCTCGCTCTGTTCCAACCGGATGTCCAGTTCTGGCGGCAGATAAAGTGCCCTGTTAATCTCGATCTGAATGAAAGGAATCTTGGGATGCTTGCCATGGAATGCTGTAATATAGCCACCGCGGAAAGGGTCGTTGATGCGCACCACGTCTTCCACATCGAACAGGAGCATATCTGCGAACTCCTCTTCCAGATTTCTTTTCAGTTTCTTCATCAAAGAAAAAGGAGCCGTAATGTTACTCTCGGGATATCTGGGATCTTTGGATCCCCGGTTGCTGATACAGAACAGTGGCCTTCTAATCTTGTCATTACCCTTCTCGCCCCTCTTCCGGGGTATCATGGCATGGGCGTCGATGGCCATCTTGATATCTGACGAACCGATGATGTCCTTGATGGTCTGATGGTAGGGATGGTAGTATTTGCAAAGCAATCCATCGCGTTCAAGATCATTCAGATCCTGTTCTTTCCAGATCTTTTTTCTGTTGTGGGAAAAATGCTTGAACACACTCTCCTGGTCCGTCCTGTATTCACGATTCACATCCATAACGCAACGGGCTATATCCGTATCTATATAACCTTCGACCTGATCACTAAAACCAAATACCTCTTTGGTCTTGGTATCACTATCAATCAACAGTTCCAATGGCGACAAGTTGATGCGGTCCGCAAGAGCCTCGGGCACCGATACGCCACCGTGAGGAATCGACAATAAAATAGGTAACTTCTTCATCTATATCTCTTCCTCCTAAAATCTTCTCCCAATGTTCGCAGTCTTCATGATCTGGCTGGTGGTCAGCGTCAGATTATCTTCAGCCTGCCTTACGGCTGCCTCCAGCTCCATTAAGTCATGATTGATGCTGAACACCGCGTCAATGCCTTCTTCGTGCAATTCAGTCAACTCTCCGGAGTAGCGGCCGCACAGGCCGATGACCGGAATGTCTTTCTTCTTGGCTCTTCTGGCTACACCTATGAGCACTTTTCCATGCAAGGTTTGGCTGTCGATACTTCCTTCTCCCGTCAGGATCAGGTCCGCATCGGCGAGCTTGTTGTCAAAATCCAGCATCTCTAAACAGACCTCGATGCCTGGCCGCAACTTAGCCTCTGCAAAGGCCAATAGACCGGCACCCAGTCCTCCTGCAGCACCCGCGCCGCTTTCCTTCGCACAATCCACACCGAGTGAATCTTTCAATACTCTGGCATAGTTCTTAAGACCAGCATCCAGCTTGCGCACCATCTCCTTGTCTGCACCCTTTTGGGCTGCATAGACATGGGCTGCTCCGTTCTCACCATACAGGGGATTGGTAACATCACAGGCAACCAAGATTTCAGTATCTTTAAGTCTTGGGTCCAGATAGTCACAGTTGATGGAATACAAGTTACTAAGGCCAGAGCCTGTGAGGTCCACACCTCTGCCTTGCTTGTCCAGAAATCGCGCTCCCAATGCAGAAGCCATGCCGATGCCACCATCGGTGGTGGCGCTCCCGCCAATACCCAGGATGATCTTTGTAGCTCCGTGTTTCAAAGCGTCCCGAATCATCTCACCGGTACCATAAGTTGTGGTTCTGGACGGATCCAGCCATTGACTTAGCGTAAGCCCTGAAGCTTCTGCCATCTCCATGACCGCCGTATGTTCATCCAGAAATCCGTAAGTGGCGATTACCGGTTCAAAATCTGGTCCAGTCACCTCGATGCTACGAAACCTTCCCTCTGACGCCTTGACCACGGTTTGCACCAGGCCCTCACCTCCGTCAGACAAAGGCAGCTTCGCTACTATTGCATCCGGCATTACCTGATGTATGCCTTTTTCCATGGCCACAGCCGCCTGGTAGGCGCTCAGACTGCCTTTAAAGCTGTCCGGTGCGACTACGATCCGAAGTGGTCTGTCGATCATTTTTTCTCCTGCTTTATCTTGATAAACTTGAGTTTGATGTTTGGATTGCTAGTTTTCCTGGAGCTGATATTCAGTTTATTCAATGAAGAAATAAGCGGTGTCAATTTGGCATGGCCGTAGTTCCGGGTATCGAAATCCGGATACCGCTTGTTCAGGATATTCCCTACCTCAGACAGGTTGGCCCAACCGTCCTCATCTGAAATCTCGGTCACAATATTCATGATGACCTGGATCAAACGTCGTCTGCTCATAATGTTGGGAACACCGCCTCCGTTCATCTTGGCCGGTGCAGTCTTCTTGCTCTCTTTGGTCTTGGTTTCAAGTGTTTCTTCCGGTTTGTCCATACCGGCCAACACTTCAAGATACTTGAACTTCTCGCAAGAGGCGATAAAAGGCTTGGGTGTCTTCTTTTCACCCATACCGATGACCATCATTCCTGCTTCCCTAAGTCGGGAAGCCAGCTTAGTGAAATCGCTATCGCTGGATACGATGCAGAATCCCTCTATATTACCTGAATACAGAATATCCATGGCATCTATGATCAATGCCGCATCTGTCGCATTTTTTCCTGTCGTATAGCTATATTGCTGAATGGGGGTGATCGAGTTGTCCAGCAGCTGCTTCTTCCATGAACCCAGCTGTGGTTTAGTCCAATCACCGTAAATTCTTTTATATGTCGGTGTACCATGATTGGATATTTCATCGAAAATATACTTCAAATACTTTTCTGAAACGTTATCCGCGTCAATCAGTACTGCAATTCGTTTGTCCATTTTATTCTCCTTTGTTTTCTAGTAATACTAGTATATCATATTGTTCGCTGAAGCTTATCAAACTTTTCAAAACCGCTAATTGTAGTTGCAGGCCGCATCACCTGTGCTGGTATCATCTACCCGCCACAATGATGACAGATCAGAGAAAGAACAGTTAAATAATATGTAGATCACATAATCCATACCTCTTATGCAAATATGACAGGCTAGTATCTCAAGATACCAACCTGTCATTTTATGTCTTCTTATATATCTAGCGAATCACTATAATCCTGAATAGTGGATGATTGTTTTGGAATTTCTCAAAACACAAATTTGTTCTTTCCGGATTGCTTTGCATCATACAGCTTTAAATCAGCATCCTTAACCAACTCATTCGCACTCTCCCCTGCAAACACACTGACTCCACCGCTTATGGTGATGTGCTTACCTCTTTTGAATTCTGTATTTTCGATTTTGCTTCGAATCCGTTCAGCCAGTCTTTTGCTCTCGTCATAACCGGCCCCTGGTAGAATTAACAGAAACTCTTCTCCGCCATATCGACATACGATATCTGTAGAGCGTATACATTTGTTCAGTACTTGTGATACAACCTTAATGGCTCTTTCTCATATTGTGTGGATTCATACTGATTAACAAACCAAGATCATACTTTGAAATCCCCGATATATGATATACTTTTCATAGGTAAATCACTTGAAATTATGGAGGTATGTCAATGTTTAGTCAGATAGATTTA